>NZ_OW370567.1:1127972-1427972 GCF_936270435.1 Wolbachia endosymbiont of Oedothorax gibbosus | reverse complement strand
ATCATCTTTATATTCGTAAAAGTCCGAGCTCTTAAGACCACACACCTCTAATCTTGAGTTAAACTCCCGAATATACATCTCTTTCAACATTTCAAAAGTCTCTGAAGGATCTTCATCACACTCCCTCTCCCACTCAAAGTACTCGTCGTTAAAGGCTATATAGTATAAATAAGGCATACCTATTGCTCTTGTTCCAACAGTTTTTTCTATCCATTCATATGCTTCTTCCTTCGTTACCCCTAATTTTTGTAGACGTGCAACCACTTTGGATCCCACAGCTCTCTTAAACTCATTAGCAAAATGAATCTTCAAGTTATGAATTACTGCAGGATTCGTAGAATCTGCAAGCTTCACTTTCACTATGCCATTATCTAAATACTCTTTATCAAGATTAGTACCTAGAACAAATGGGAAACAGTTTGAGTTATAATATTTATGTGCTACCTCACTTCCACCAATGTAGTGCCGCTTTATTATCTCCTCTCCTATTCTTCGCAGATATTCTCCTATATTAGTACCGCTAGCGAATAAACCAACAATCTCTTTACCTTCTACAGTAAAATTAGTATCGATCTTATCACAAGCATAATTATTTAAGTTAAACGCATTAACCAGCTCTTTTGTAGAATTACCCATAACTCCCCCCATTAAAATTGTGATGAAACAGCATTATTTACTTTTACCTTTACTACTGCCAGCACTAGTAGAGCTACTACTCTCCATTTGCGAGCCAGGCTTGCTACTTTTACCTTCCTGCCTTGCAAATTCCTCGAGCATTCCCTTATGAGAACCAGTATATTTCTCAAACCTGCTGCTTGGAGTAAACCCTTTATCGCTATCTTTTTTATCATTACCACTATGCATATTAACCCCTAAGTAAAAATATTATGTAACTAATATACTAAAAATAAAATTAAGTGCAAGCACTTTTTTATATTTTTTTCAAAAAATTTTATTCACTCTTGTTTATAAAACTCAACTTTCTAGATTCCAGCGTCACGCGCTACCCTTTTTTGTCATCCAAGTAGCTAACACTGGTTCTTTGCAATTTCATCAAAAACACTCCCTTTTAACATAAAGCCCTACACTTATCAAACTCAATGCGCACTGTATTCCAGTACTGGAATGACAAGAAAAAAGCACTAACTATTTTCATGATGGTGTCTTTCCTACTGATTGACCTTCTACAAGATTATTAGCTTTTGGACCAGTAAGTTCTGATGAAACTTTTGCTTGAGCATTACTTGCAGGACTTTGCTGAGCAGCACAAGCATTAGACTTTCCATTACCAGTAGTTCCTGATGGAGCTTGCCAAGTATCAATTGGATAATCGTGTTTAATGGCAGATTCTTTTCTTCGAGCGTTCCTTTCAGCAATTTTTTTTGCAAACTTAGCGTCAAGATCATCTTGCTCATTAGTAGATTTCTTGTTAACACTACCATTCAGACGACTTTCTGCACAACTAGCAGACTCGTTTTTCTTTTCATTATTAAGCTTGTTTCCTTGTCCATTAGTGGGCAACGTGGTTCTTTTTTCATTAACACCAGTATTTAAACGCCTTCCTTCGAAACCAATATCCTTTGCTGGACCAAAATCAAGTTTCATCCTATTCGTTGCAGGCTGCTCCGCAGGTTTCGGTGGACACACCTCTTTCTTTGGTTCTTCCTGCTTCCTTTCTTCCATTTTTGGTTTTTGTACCTTACTATCCTCATTATTTATAGCTTGTTTATGTGAAAGGTCCATCGGAATTTTTAGAGGTTCCGGTAAAAGATCAAGCTCTGGTTTGTTCAGAACAACCGGCCTTACAAACCCGGGTGAAACTTCAATAAAAAGGGAAACTGGCACAGCGGGCTTTTCTCTTTCATCTACCTTTATTTCTACGTTTTTACGAACTTCTTTATTTTCTTCCTTTAATGATGTTTTTTCTGCTTTTTTATCTTCTGCTTTAGCTGTTTCTTCTGTAGATGCCTCTACTATAGCTGCTAGCTCAACTCCAAACATCTCTGCAAACATTGTAATAATCCATCCGGTAACGGCCATCTGTAATCTCAATTTAAGATCCGTCAATGTTTGTAGATGTTCGAACACCCTTGCAAACTCCTCTTCTGATAACTCACCACTGCCTAATTTTTCCTGCAATTCTTTTATCTCTTTGTCCAACCTCTGATCGAAACTTAAATCGCGTGCAAAAATCTTCTTAATTAACTCCTTAAGCTTATCACGCAAAAACTTAATTATCGCAGCAATCAGGTTTTTTTCTTTCTTCTCCTTGAGCATTTGGTAGATTTTCGGATCATCTACATCTACTTCAAAGAGGTTGAAGAGAGATTCAAAGAAATTCCAGAAATCTCCTAGTACTCTTTCTCTTTCACCATTGAAGTAATCCTCATCATCTCCTTCTCCGATATGTAGCTCTGCTTGAGATGATATTTCATCGACACAACTAGAGGCCTGACGCTCACACTCGAGCCTTCTGAGCAAATCTTGTCTGTCAAGCTTCTCTATGGCTGCTTTCAGTTCATTTAACTTCTGCTCCGCAGAGAAATCTTGCTCCCTGATTTTTCCTTGGAAGATTGAGCTACCGTTTTCGTTATTATTTAAAAAATTTTCCATCGTTTTTGCCCCCTCAATTAAATTACTGTCTTTGTTGTTGCCTGGAAAGCTTTCTACCATTTTTACTCCACTCATAAAACTTAATAATTTAATTCTACAGTACTAAACATTTAAGAACTATTAATGTAAAGATGTCAATAAGATTACTTAAATTTTTACGCTATATATTATATCACACTCCATTTAACCTTTCAATAATATTCTTGCTGCTTTTTCAAACTCTAGCATCTTCTTATTAGTGTTTAATTTTGCCTCTACCACCACTTTTTCTTATAAAGTATTTGATATAGATTTTATTATACTCTTTGGCATAACATTTGCAATATATTATATTTGGAGTGTAATGATATAAAAATTACCATCAAAGGAGAGAGCACCAGAGGCAGAGCAATACAAATAGTAAAAACTTTCTAAACCTCAAACTTGAAAATGGAGGAAACGCTTACTTACTAAAGGTGCTCAAAAATATCCAAGACCTTAACTCTAGACCTACCCATTCCAAGAAAAATTCTTCTCACGGAGCTACCTTTTGGTTCTAGAAGTAATTGATTATTTAAGTTTTAGTAATATATATTGTTAAATTAATAGCAATTTGTTTGGAATAATTAAAGAAAAATCTTGGTTAATTTATAGAGGAAATAGATCTCTGTACTCAATTTCAAAGTTTTTTCACAACTTTCTCATCCTATAGTGATTTTAAAACACATAAAAGATTTTGCTAATGAAACTAAAAATTAACATTCCAATGTTACACTATTACTATAGGACCGAGGTAAAAGTTATGGAGCTGAAGAAATCTAACAATATTTTTAGCACAAAGAAAACAGATGAAGACTTTTTAGAACAAATTAATAAGTATAAGAAACAAGCCATTGATATTCAAAAACACAGCGACACAATCGCAAGGGCCATTACTGGACAACAGCGTACCTTAGGTGATGTACCAAAAAAACGGCCAACAGCAATTGAAACTTTTATTGAAAAACATGTTGCTGATATTAAAAAATATGATGATGAGATTGAAAACATCCTTGCTAGGCAGAAGTCACGAGACTATATTCCAGAAAGTGTAACGCAAAAACAGTCGATATTAATCAAAAGATTTGAAAATCTTAGCAATGTTGTGGAAACAATGGAGAGGGAGCACACTCAAGATAAATATAGCAGTACAAGCATGGGTGAAATAAAAGAGCAAGTTGATGTTGTTGGAAATGCTTATAAAAATTTAAGTCATAACTTGAAAGAGCTATCCGATTCGGCTTCAAATATTATTAAACTTATACAAGAGCAAAAAGTACTTAAGAAAGAAATATATGAGTTAAGAAAGGAAGAACTAAGGGCGCATTACAGAAGAGAAAAAGCTAGTAATAAAGTTACTGTAACGTCAGATAATAAAAAAAGAGTTGCAGCAATGGAGGAAAAAGTTAATGAGAATGATATTAACATCAAGAGCCTCTGTAACGAAGAAAAGGTTAAAGAATTAAATAAAAATGTAGAAAATAGCCTAACCAAGTTTGACAGAGAGATTGACAAATTAGAAACAAAGGTTAGAAATGCTGGATATGAAACACCAGATAAAAGTTCTAAGGCTGGCAAGCTCACGCTCACGGTTGTAAAAAGAGTAAAAGAATTAATAGAAAATTTGAAAAATACTTTTGTTGAGTTAAGAAATAAAATGTCTGAATTAAGAGAAAAAACTAAACATAGCGGACAAGAAAAGAATCTTGAAGCAGATAAGTATACGTTAAACACACAGATTAGCCAAGGGAAAATTTCTTCGGAAAAAAAACAGGGAATGCCTAACCAAGATAACATTGTAAATGGTACAGAAATTAGGCGCTTAACAAAAAAATCCAAAGAGCTTTTCGCTGTAGCAGAGTTAATAGGGTTAGAGCATGACTCAGGTAAACATAGTAAAATAGGCATTAATGCACTAAAAGAACAGGTTAACGCTGTTCAAAATGTTGGTAAGAGATTAAGACATAACCTGAAAGAGTTGTCTGATTTACCTTCAAATACGGGCAAACTTGTACAAGAGCAAGTCAGTCTTAGAAAAGAACTAAATAAATTAAAGCGAGAAAATCTAACATTAGATAAATTAGAAAAAGGAGAAAAAGTTAGCAAGAGCACTATAGATAAGAAAAAAGAAACTAACAGTAAAAGGATCTCTACCATAGAAGCGAAAGTTAGCGAGAATGACACTAAAATAAAAAGTCTCAGCACTGGGGGAAAAATTAGAGAGCTAAGTGAAAATATACAAAACAGTTTGATTGACTTCAAAAGAGAGGTTGCTAAGTTAGAAACAAAGGTTAAAAGCCTTGAGAAGGGGCAGGCACCAAAGCTACCACATCAAATAGTAAAACCGTCCTTTGGACCATCAGAGACTGTTATCAAATCTTTTGAAGATATAAAAGGATATTTACATACCCTAGCTAAAAATGTTGACAATCATGGGATATATGAAGGTAGCAAAGAATATTTACAGAGAGTAGTAAATTATCTAGATGGCTTTTATATTATGGAGAGCGATAAATTACAGAAGCTAAAAACAAATCTCGATAAGTCAGATTTAACGAAAGAGGAGTTTATTCAAATAACTACATCCTTAGTAAGTACAATAAATAGCTCAAAAATTGGTAAATTTGATAATAGACTATTAGAAAAGGCCACAAACTATATCTACTCTGTTGAAGATTTAGCCAAGGAGGCTGTTGGTAAAATTTCCTCTAGTGACAAAGATTTATATAGAAAAGTTACAAAAAGCGGATCTTTTGATCTTAATAAAGGCTATGAGAGCTCAGAGTTACAAGGTAAATATCGTGTCACTGAAAAGTTGGTAGCAGACTTAGAATCAGAGCAAAAAAAAGCAAAAGCTCTAAAAACGTTGCGTTATGCGGTGAGAGAGTTTGGTAAATCAGTTTTAGGTTCAGAATCTGATCGTAATAAAATACCTAGGGAACAACAAGTTAGTATAGATTTAGGCAATAAACTTTTTTTTGATCATGAAAACAATATGCTTCTTACAATACCTAATCCAAGTATGTATTACTGTGAAGTTGGAACAAAGGATAAAAAAAGCTATGTCACACAAGATGGCACAGAAGTATTGGCAAAACGTTTTTCTCCAGAAGAGCAAGAGAAAAATACAAAAATTATAAAATGCAATGAAAAAGGTGAATATAGATTATTTAACCAAGATGGTACTTTGTATGATACAAGCGGTAAGTCAAGTAAGGGAAAAGCTGGTGAAGTGGCGTATGGTCTAACTCTTGATGGAAGGTTGGTTACTCATGAGCACATAGTTCCCTATGGTAATTCTGATAAAAAAGTTGAATACGGATATTACCATTCTTCTCTGCTTGGCGGGAAACCTGGACAATGTTTTGGTATGATGACTGTAAAAAATGGCCAAATTACTAAAATTGATATTAATAGTGGCCATTATAAGCCAACACAGGAAAATTTATATAATGCAGTTAAGATTTTGCAAAATGTTGTTGCTGATGGTACAGAAATAATATCTCATGATTTTTCATATGATAAAGGTACAGGGCAGGTAAGTAATCCTTTGTATAAGGAAAACAAAGAACAATTCCTTCAAAGAATGGAAACGAAAGGAAAAGATGGTTTAACAATGCCAGAGAGATATTTTGGAGCATTACGTAACTACAATGCAGCATATAAGGAAAAGTTAGATAAATCAAGCCATGCCGAAAAAATTATCAATGAAAGAAAAAATAGTAATGAAAGAATAAACTCACTATAGATGCACAATTGACTTTACCTAGCAAAAGTGGGAATGTTCAAAAAAGCATACACGTCAAGTTAAGGAAAAGTAGCATAAGGAAAAAGAAAAGTGGTAAAAATTATTTTAGATATTAAGCAATAAATCTAGTAATTTATAGATTCTTCTAAAAGAATTATCTGATTTTAGGGGAATGTTCAAAAAAGTGTGTCAAACCGAAAAAAAAGTAATAAATTGATATAAAAAAAATGGAGGTTTCACATATGAATCAAAGAATAGCAAATAAAACTACTGGATTGGTAGATTATAAAGAATTAGAAACAAATATCCTGTCGTCTATACGAGAAGGAAGGCCGCTGACGGGAAGGGACGGAGTATTAACACCATTGATAAAAAAGCTGCTGGAGGCAAGTTTGGAAGGTGAAATAGAAAATCACTTGTTGGCTGAAAGCGAAGAAAATAATCGAAGAAATGGGAGAAATGGAAAGACTTTAAGGACAAGTGCCGGTTCATTTGAACTTTTGACGCCAAGGGATAGAGAAGGAAGTTTTGAGCCGCAAATAGTCAAAAAAAGGCAAACAAACTTACATCCAGAGCTTGAAACGAAGATCTTGAGCACATTTGCCAGTGGTATGAGTTATAGAGATATAGCGTCACACGTTGAGGAAATTTATGATCACAAAATATCGGCGGCAGAGATATCAAGTATTACCGACAAATTGCTACCGGTAATCAACGAATGGCGTAGTCGCCCATTGCAGTCTGTGTACCCAATAGTGTTCATGGATGGCATGTTTTTCAAAGTTAAGGAGGACGGGCATTGCGTAAGTAAATGCATGTATAATATATTAGGCGTA
Organism: Wolbachia endosymbiont of Oedothorax gibbosus; assembly: GCF_936270435.1. Classification (NCBI taxonomy): domain Bacteria; kingdom Pseudomonadati; phylum Pseudomonadota; class Alphaproteobacteria; order Rickettsiales; family Anaplasmataceae; genus Wolbachia; species Wolbachia endosymbiont of Oedothorax gibbosus. The sequence goes on along the minus strand of NZ_OW370567.1, from coordinate 1,420,757 downwards.
GATCAAAATGGCAGAAAAGAGGTACTAGGCTTTTATTTAGCCGAAAGTGAGGGAGCCAACTTCTGGTTAGGGGTATTAAATGACCTAAAAGAGAGAGGAGTAGAGGATATTCTGATTGCCTGCGTCGATGGTCTAAAAAGTTTTCCTGCAGCAATAAATAGTGTGTTTCCTAAAGCAGAAGTACAGCTATGTATAGTGCATCAGATAAGGAATTCATTGAAATATGTATCCAGCAAAGATGTGAAAGTTTTCATGAACGATTTGAAGAAAATATATCGTGCTTCAAGTAAAGAAATCGCTGAGAATTATTTGCTTGAGCTGGAAGAAAAATGGGGTGAAAAATATCCTTTGGTTATAAAATCGTGGCAAAATAATTGGGAAAATTTATCTGGTTATTTTAAGTATTCTGGGCCAGTTAGAAAGCTGATTTATACCACCAATCCTATTGAGGGGTTGCATAGACAGATTAGAAAATTCACTAAAACTAAGGGCTCATTTACTAGTACAAATGCCTTGTACAAACAGGTATATTGTGCTATAAAAAAGGCAGAGCAAAATTGGATTATGGCTATACCTAATTGGGCTTTAACTATATCTCAACTTGATATTTTCTTTCCTGGTAGATTGAAAATTGAGTTGAATTAAAAATGCGGTTTGACACACTTTTTTGAACATTCCCGATTTTAGATTAAAAATTCTAAAAAAATAAATGTGATAAACAAGATACCCACTTTAAATGGTTGGGTGATATTCCATTAACTTGACGCGTATGTTTTTTTGAATATTTCCATAGAGACACCGCCCTAAGTGAGTTTTTAGCCACTTATCCAATCTGGTGCTTCTCTGCCATTTTCCCACTTAGCGAATCTCATCTTTTCCTGTAGATAATACTTTCTATAGGCTTTTATAGGACTGCTACACTTATACTGATCCGGCAGTGCTTGTATAAAAGCTTGCATATCAGTTGATCGAAAAATGAGTAAATCCTTATTACTATCACACCAATCTATCACTTCTTCGGATTTATGCGTTCTTTTGTATCGTAAGCTATACTCTATGCACAATTCTTTTCCATGCTTTATCAACCAATTAAAGTTTCCTTTTGAGTGTCTAGCCCATAGAGAACAAGGGTGGTTTTTGTGAGTAAGTTTATATGGAACTTCTATATTCTGGTCTGTGATGCTGACTAAAGGATTTGGCGCTTTTAGTGCTATTGAAAAAACACTACTAAGTAATTGAGCAGTTTCTAATGGCATTTTTACTATGTGCTTATCGCACAACATTTGTGCTGCAATTGCTGGGTTTTCATCTAGTACAAAGATGTTCATCTAGGTGTCAAAAGATAAAATCAGATTAAGTCTTTGACTTCGTTAACTGTAAGACCAGTAGTTTGAGCTATAATATCAATAGAAACTCCTGCTTTAAGTAGGTTCTTTGCAACTTCAAATTCCCTTTCTTTTCTGCCTTTTTCATGTCCGATTTGGATGCCTTCTTCTCTGCCTTTTTCTATACCTTCATGAAGTTTTTGTTTAAGGCAAGATACATTATCATCCTCACGTTTCTTAGCTTGATCATATATAGCCCGTTCTTCCCTAGTCCAACTATATTGGTTCAACTCATTATAAGCCCTGCCAATAATCTCATCACTCCCTACTATTTTCTTTAGATCCTCTTCACTAGTCTTATTTGCGTACCGAAAAAAATAACACCATTTTTCGACTATATTTTCTAATTGATCCTCTTTTGTTTTTGGAAATTTCGGTAGCTCTATGAAAATGAACCTAAGATCCTTTAGTTTATGTTTGTGAGTAAATTTATTAAGGATAATATGGTCAGATATGTAGTCTGCTTCATCAGAGAATAGAACAAAGTCAGTGATAGCAATAAAGATAATTTCTTTAAGATCTTCATATTGGTCACCTATGTCAGCTTGATCTGAATAAGCTTTAGCAGCATAGTATTGAGCGCGTTTTTCGAAACCAGTAGTTCTGGCGACTTGCATCTCAATAATTGTTTGAACACCCTTAGAATCTCTACACAACACATCGACAATACTTTCCTTTTTAGCGGCAATTTTAGGGTTTTGAATGGGATTTTGGAACTCAACATCTTTTATTTCAGCTTCACCAGTGAGATCTAAAATATCATTGAGAAAGTGAATAAGAATGTCTTTGTTTTTCTCAGTGCCAAAGATACGCTTGAACGCAAAATTGTTTTTTGGATCGAGAAACTTAGATAAAGCCATAAGAAAGTAAGATAAAAAGCATTAATAATTATACACAATTCTGAAGAAATGTTCAACGTTTTTATATTGAAATCTTGTTTTTTTAAGCTTCGAGAAAAAATGACCTTCAGAGGTGGGCTTAGAATCGCATTCTCTACTTTAGACGCTGTTTTAAATACATCTTTTATCAACCCTTCTATAAAGCATCTTAAAAGGCCAGCAAATGGATGTCATGAATTTAGCAACTATCGAAGATACCCTTCAATAGCGTTTATTTTTCTCTCATATTAAATTCCTCCTCAGTTAAAATTTTAATACCCAGTTCTACAGCTTTTTTATATTTCGACCCAGCCGACAACCAAGAAGTCCGTATTTTTGGACACACTAGAGCTAACTTTTATACCTAAAGATTCTGCCTCTGCTTGCATCTCCTTTCTCTCTCTTGACAGCTTGCCAGTGAAAACCACTATTTTTCCGCTAAGAGGGGGATTTCTAACTACAGGGAGAATAGTTAATTGATTAGCAAGATTACTTACCATTTCAACATTGTCCTCATCAGAGAAAAATTCCTCCAAGGAATATGTAGCCACACCGTTTATGCTCATTAATTTATCGGGAGCTTTGCTGTTATAGGATATAGCCTCATACCAACTCTCATAGGATGTATAGTGTTTGGCTATTATTTTTGCTACACTCGGTCCGACAAACCTGATTGCCAAAGAAGATATAAATTTTTCAAGAGTTATGGTTTTTCTGTTATTGATAGAATCCAGTAAATTGGATATAGATTTTTCATTCCACCCCTTTAGCTCACTTAAGTTAAATTTTTCAAGTTTTTCTTCGAGAGCAAAAATGTCAGATATTTTCCTTATCAAACCAAGGTCATAAAAGAACTCCACTTGTTTACCGCCAAAACCTTTAATGTCAAGAAAATGTTTTAACTTTCCTATTTGTTGTGCTGGGCAAACGTTTCCTCCAGAACATCTAGCTTCAAATTTATCTACTGCACTTCCGCATTCCTGGCAAGTATCGGGAAAAACAAACTTTGGTGTATTACGAGGACGAAACTTTTTGTCCACTTCTACAATCTTTGGAATGACGTCGCCTGCTCGAGCTACTACCACTACGTCTCCTTCCCTTAGAACCTGTTCATAATCTCAAAAAAGTGATAAACTATGAGATGATGTATATGAATAAGGATATATGAGAAATTTATACCCAAGTGACATAAGTCGAGAACAATTTGAAAAAATCAGATCAATTCTGGAGAGTAGTAGGAAGAAAACAAAACCAAGAAAACTTGATTTGTATGATGTATTTTGTGCAGTGCTGTACGTCCTAAAAAGTGCCTGTCAGTGGAGAATGCTGCCAAAAGATTTTCCAAAATGGCGAAGTTGTTACGAATATTTTAAAAAATGGAGTGAAAAACCAAGCGAAGATACAGAAAGTACTTTGGAGCGTGTATTAAAAAAAATTAGTTGGAGAGACACGTATCAGCAATGGTCGGAAAGAAAGAACTAGTTTTTGTATAATTGATGCTCAGAGCGTAAAAAATGCAGATACTGCTGAAAATAAGGGCTACGATGCAGGTAAAAAAATTTCAGGAATAAAGCGCCATATTGCAGTAGATACACAAGGTTTACCACACGCGATTTATGTAACAACGGCAGAAGCAACCGACCGCAGCAGTGCCATGAAAATGGTCGAAAATGCTAAAGAAAAACTCTCTGAAGTTAAAAATATACTTGTTGATGCAGGCTACACTGGAGAAAATTTTGCAACACAAATAAAAGCAACTATTGGTTCGACGGTCGAAGTAATAAAGCGAAGTGAATTACACACCTTTGTTGTACTGCCAAAGAGATGGGTTGTTGAGCGCTCTTTTGCTTGGTTGGAAAAATGTAGGCGTTTGTGGAAAAATTGCGAGCGGAAACTCAACACTAGCTTACAAATGGTCGTTCTTGCTTTCACTTCTTTACTCCTTAAAAGATTATGAACAGGTTCTAAGAAACGGGATCGAGTTTAATAGACTGGGACAAAGAGAAGCGTATTACCTTTTTCGAGAGCACCCTGGTGAAGGCTCGTTTGGCGAATCAGTGAGAGTGCCAGCAAACGATGTTTTACATATTTATAAACCACTTAGACCTGGGCAAATAAGAGGAATACCGTGGCTTTCTACAGTACTGTTAAAGCTCTACGAACTAGATCAATATGATGATGCAGAATTAGTACGAAAAAAGACAGCAGCAATGTTTGCAGGGTTTATTACCAGACTCGATCCAGAAGCAAATATTTTAGGTGAGGCGCAAGCAAATGAGCATGGAGTAGCACTATCAGGTTTAGAACCAGGGACTATGCAATTACTTGATCCAGGTGAAGACATAAAATTTTCAGAACCATCAGATGTTGGGGGAAGTTATGAAGCATTCATGAAACAGCAGCTCAGGGCAATAGCAGTAGGCACAGGGATAACGTATGAGCAGCTAACAGGGGATTTAACGGGTGTCAATTATTCATCGATACGAGCAGGAGTTTCGTAGGAGGTGCGGAATGTTACAGCATAACATAATGGTATTTCAGTTTTGCCGGCCAGTATGGGATAGATGGATAGAGTTAGCCCTACTTTCCGGAGAAATGGATATAGGCGAAGAATGGACGAAAAAAGAGGTAAAATGGATACCACAAGGATTTGATTGGGTAGACCCGCTGAAAGACCAGCAAGCACAGCAAATGGCGGTAAGAAATGGGTTTAAGAGCAGGTCAGAGGTGGTATCAGAGCTGGGTTACGATATAGAAGAAATCGACCAAGAAATTGCTGAGGACCAAAGACGTGCGAGTGAACTGGGCTTAAGTTTTGATTCTGACGTGCAAGGTAATTTTAATACTAATACTGAGATAATATAAATGACTTGGATTAACAAGCCAATGATGATAGAGCAGAGAAGTTTTGATCTATTGTCATTACATCCAAAAAAGCAGCCGATTTTCAAAAACATAAAACATGTAACAAGAGATAGTGAAAGTGGAATAAAAGTAATACCAATACATGGAATCTTGACGAAAAAGTCAGAAGCTTTTGATGATGTGTTGGGGATGACATCGTATGAGAAGATACGTGAAGAGATAGAAGAAGCTTTAATAGATGAAGAAGTAGAAACAATAATTTTGGACATAGACAGCCCTGGAGGAGAAGTAAACGGTTTATTCGACCTTTCTGACTTTATTTACAAAGCGAGGGGTGAAAGAAAGATAATAGCAATAGCGAATGATGATGCTTACTCTGCTGCGTACGCTATAGCTTCTAGCGCTGAAAAGGTGTATGTAAGCAGAACATCTGGGGTAGGAAGCATTGGGGTAATAGCAAGTCATATCGATCAAAGTGGGTTTGATAAAAAACAGGGGATAAAATATACCACAGTATTTGCAGGAAAGAGAAAAAACGATTTAAATCCGCATGAGCCGATAACATCAGAAAGTGTGGAAAGCTTACAAGAGGAAGTAGACCGCCTATATGAGATGTTTGTCCAGCTCATAGCAAGAAACAGAAATTTGTCCACGGAAAGAATCAAATTAACGGAAGCAGGGCTATATTTTGGTGAGAAAGCAATAGAGATAGGTCTTGCTGATGGAATTACAACGTTTTCAGAATTTATTGATAATTATAGGAGTAATAGTATGAACAAAGTTGAGATAAAAGAACAAGCAATAGATATTGATGATCTAATTGAACAAGGAAGATGTTTAGACCTCAGTTATGGATTAGAAAATAGATAAAAGTATAACTAAGAAGAGGGAAACAGGGTAAACTCGAGTATTTTAGTAATAATAAGAGGTTACACATGAAGAAAGATATTACAGAACTGTACTGTTGCGTCGAGGATTTTTGTCGTGCGGTAGATGATAATTTTGCAAATAGGTTCTTATCAAACGGCAAAAAACCAACCAGAGTACCAGAAATAGCGCACTCAGAAATTCTAACCATAATCCTATTATACCATAAATCACCATGTAAAAACTTCAAGGCTTTTTATCTTTGTTATCTTCAGTTATTCTATAGATCAGAGTTTTCAAAGCTGCCTTCATATCACAGATTTATTGCCTTAAAGCCGCGAGTTTTGTGGTATTTAGCATTACTTTTGCAATGGTTTTGTGAACAAGCAAAAATGACCGGGATTTCCTACATAGATTCTACTTCAATAGCAGTATGCCATCGAAAAAGAATCTCAAGAAATAAGGTTTTCAAAGGATTAGCAGAGTTAGGAAAGAATACTTACGGCTGGTTTTTTGGTTTTAAATTACATGTAGTAATCAATGAAATAGGTGAAATTCAAGGTGTTACGCTAACCAGAGGTAACGTCGATGACAGAAAACCTGTACCAACTCTAACCAAAAAACTAACTGGACTTTTGTTTGGAGATAAGGGCTATATAAAGAAAGAGCTCTTTGAGAAACTATTCGATAGAGGTCTAAAACTCGTCACTAAAGTGAAAAAAGGTATGAAAAATGCACTGATTTCGCTGAAAGAGAAGATTTTACTAGGGAAAAGATCGATTGTTGAAACGGTTTTTGGCTGCCTAAAAAACAAATTTGAACTTGAGCACACTCGGCATAGATCCACAGTAAATTTCTTGGTACATATTTTTTCTACCCTCATTTCTTATTCAATGCAATCGAAAAAGCCCTGTATTTCTCAGCTTTACTTCGTTGGTTAATCCATAACTGGGGTTTTAGGGTACGAGAGGTGCCGCACGGAAGTATTAGAGGTGATAAGATTATGTAATTTATCAAAGATGCCAGAGAAGATAGGAGAATTTATTGAGCAGGATGTAAATGCAAAGCAAGCCCAAGAAATATTAATGTCGATACTGGCGGAGAGAACAAAAAAGACAGAGATTTTGAGTACAATACCGCAAAATACACCAGAAGACTTGATGATGCAGGTAGCAAGAACTCGAGCGCAATCTGGCATTTGAGACATTTTAGTAGTTGCGTATCTCATAACCGCCGTATATAATGCTAACAAACGCGGCGGTAAATTATATGAACGAACCAATAATTGGTAGAGAAAAAGAAATAGCCATCCTAGAAAATAAGCTTAGTTCCCAATCTGCTGAGTTTATTGCAGTATATGGTCGACGTCGTGTAGGAAAAACATATTTAATAAAACAATTTTTTAGCAAACATAAAGTGATTCTATTTGAGCAGACAGGTCTCAACAAAGGTAATTTAAAGGAGCAGCTTGAGATCTTTGCAGAATCATTATCTAGAGCTTTTTATAATGGTGCTAAAATGGCTTTGTCAAGAAGCTGGATGGATGCATTTTATCAAATAACTCTTGCAATTAACAATATATATAAAAATGAACAGGTTGTTTTATTTTTTGATGAGTTGCCATGGCTTGCTGCACGAAAATCTGGTTTCTTAGGAGCACTGGAACACTTTTGGAATGTATACTGGACATATCGAAAAAAGCTTATATTGATCGTGTGTGGTTCAGCAGCATCATGGATGTTAGAAAATTTAATCTATAATAAAGGAGGATTACATAACCGTATTACTGCAAGAATACCTTTGCAGCCTTTTAACTTAAGTGAAACTAAAGAGTATCTAAGGTATTTAGGAGTCAATCTTAATCACCAGGAGATATTACAGATCTATATGGCCATAGGAGGGATACCACACTACCTTAAGGAAGTAAGTCAAGGATTATCAGCAGCACAAAATATTAATGCGATCTGTTTTCAGAAGGAAGGTTTGTTATTTGATGAATTTGATATGCTGTTTCACTCCTTGTACGAAGAACCGGAGATATATCTAAATATTATTCGTGTGATTGCAAAAAAGCCAAAGGGGATCAGCAGAAAAGAACTTATAAAAATGACTAAAATCGCTGAGGGCGGTCGCTTAACTACTAAATTAAGGAGTTTAGAAGCAGCAGGGTTTATAGGTGGTTTTCTACCGCTGAACAAAGGAAAGAGAGGAGTACATTATAGGGTAATCGACGAATATGTATTATTCTATTTAACATGGATTGAGCCATTTAGAGAAATAACAAAAAGAGCAATAATAAGTGATGCTCACTATTGGGAATTAGCAATAAAAAAACCAGTTTGGCTAACATGGACAGGGCAAACATTTGAAGCAGTGTGTTTTAAACATGCCAATATAATTAGAAAAAAATTAGGTATAGAGTATATAGCAGTCATATGTGGAGATTGGCAATATCACCCAGAGAAAAACAGTAAAGAAAGTGGAGCTCAGATAGACTTGGTTTTTGATCGAGAAGATGGATGTACAATACTGTGTGAAATAAAGTATAGCGACAAACCATATGTAATAACAAAAGAATATAAAGAGCAATTAAGAAAAAAGGAGGCAATTTATAAAGAAAAAGCTAGGTCAAGAAAACAAATATTCTGGGTGCTTATTGCTGCAAACGGAGCAACTGAAAACCAGCACTTAAAAGATATAATCAACAAAGTGATTACGTTAGAAGATTTATTTTAACTTAACATCAAAATTTTAGAAAAACTTAAGCAGTTTTTTTAAGTAAGAGAAACCAAATATAGGAGAAAAAACATGACAAGCATAACAGAAGGAAATAATTTAGGCGATCTTCTAAAATATGAAGTGTCTAATCTATACTCAAGAGACCAAATAACAGTAGCAAAGGGGCAAAACCTTAAGCTTGGCATGGTTGTTGGTCGTGATAAAGATGATCTAATTAAAATTATAAACTTAGCAGCCACGGATGGTACGCAGACAGCTATAGGAGTGATAACAAGTGATGTAAACGCAACGGAAACCACCAAAGCAGTAATCATTACACGTATAGCAATGTTAGCAGATCATGCAGTGGTGTGGCCAGCAAATATCACTGAAGAGCAGAAAGCTGCAGCAGTAAAGCAACTTGAAGGACGGGGGATCATTATCCGCAAGGGGGTCTAACGAGTTACTAAAAACATCATTAATAGGAAAAAAGGGAGAAAAAAATGCAAAATCCATTTACAAATCCAGCATTTAGTATGACGGCACTGACAAATGCGATAAACATATTGCCGATAAATTATGGTCGAACAGAAAATTTGAATTTATTTCCAAGTAGGTCAGTAAGATTTCGTCATATTACGATAGAAGAACACCAAGGAGTTCTCAGTTTATTACCAACACAATCTCCAGGAGCACCAGCAACAGTGGGAAAACGAGGAAAAAGAAAGGTAAGAACATTTACGATTCCACATATTCCACATGATGATGTAGTGTTACCAGAGGAAGTACAGGGAATAAGGGCATTTGGGTCAGAAAGTGAACTTAAAGCGCTGGCAGATGTAATAACTGACCATTTACAGCTAATGAGAAACAAGCATGCAATAACGTTAGAGCATTTGCGAATGGGAGCGCTGAAAGGGATTATTCTGGACGCAGATGGCAGTGAATTATTAAATCTGTACAACGAATTTGAAATTACGCCAAAAGTAGTAAATTTTGCCCTAGGAACTGCAACAACAGATGTAAAACGAAAATGTCTGGAAGTATTGCGCCATGTTGAGGACAACTTAAGTGGTGAGTACATGACCGGGATTCATGCGCTGGTAAGTCCAGAGTTTTTCGATGCACTAACTTCTCATGCCAAAGTAAAAGAAGCATATGAGAGATGGCAAGAAGGAGCAGCATTAAGGAACGATATGAGATCAGGATTTACGTTCTGTGGAATAACATTTGAGGAGTACAGAGGACAAGCAACCGACCCTGAAGGAACTGTAAGAAGATTTATAGAAAGAGATACAGGACACTGTTTTCCACTTGGTACAGCAAGCACATTTACGACATATTTTGCACCAGCGGACTTTAATGAGACAGTAAATACGCTTGGACAGCCATTATACGCAAAGCAAGAGCCAAGAAGATTTGATAGAGGGACCGATTTACATACTCAGTCAAATCCTTTACCAATGTGCCACAGACCTGGAGTACTAGTAAAAATTAGTTCTAGTTGATGAATATAGAGAGATTACTAGAAGATTGTTTTGAGTATCTAGGAGTGGAAGCCACATATTGTAATAAAAATAAGGAGGGTATTCGAAAAATAAAAGTGCTAATTAAACGTCCCGACACTACGTACTCTTTAGGTGCAGATGGAGCATTAACTCAGCAAATTGCTTCTATAGAAATACGTGATCAGGACGTTACTTCCTTTAGCACAGGCGATTATATCAAGATTGAAAAAAGGTTCTACAAGATTTTTGAACCACCATTGAAAGATTCTTCAGGTAAAATATGGAAAATTGAGGCAATAGAAAGTGTTTAATATTAAAACTAGTAACAATATTAATGAAATAATCTCCAATATTGACGGAAAAGAGCAGAAAGTAAAACTGGCAGCTATAAAAGCACTAAATAGAACAGCACTATGGTTAAAAGCAAAAGCAGCTAAGGAAATCAGTGAGGAAAAGAAGATAAAATTAAGTTTGATAAGAAAGAGATTAAGAATTTTTAAGGCGAAAATTAGCAGATTAGACGTGTTAATTAGAGCGAATCTCTATGACATTAGAGCATCGACAATTAGCAAAATACAAAAAACAAGAAGAGGATCGAAAGTAGGAAAGCACCAATTTATAGGAGGATTTGCGGCAGTTATGCCAAAAGGAAATAGCGGTATTTTTAAGCGTGAAGGAAGAACAGCTTTGCCAATACAAGAGGTAAAATTAGCACTGGAACCTGAAGCTTCAAGGATAATAGAGAATCTTGTTAATTATGAGGTTGAGGAAGTGTTTAAAAAGTTCTTTGAACGTGATATTACAAGAAATGTATGAATTTTAAAGATTTGCATAATGCAATCTGCACTACGCTGAAGAGAGAAATATCGTCTATACAGACATGTGAAATTTATCCAGCAATAAGGAAAGAATTAGTAGCGCCAGCGGTATTTGTAGAGCTTGTGAGTTTAGAATCGGGAAAAGATCCTGGAACAGAGGAATTAGCGCTGAGAGCAAGATTTGAGGCAAGGATTGTAGTTGATGGAACAGTCGAGGATTCCTCGTTAGTTGTAAGGTCATTAGCAGCAGAAGTAGCAAGAGTAGTGAACAAGAATACCTGGGAAAAGAATGTATCTCCGGCTGAATTTCTTTCTGCAGAGCCTGATGGATTTAGACCCGAATTAGATGCATATTTAGTGTGGATGGTAGAGTGGGTGCATACAATACACGTAGGGCGATCTATTTGGGAAAAAGGAAAATTTAGGCCACACAAAATAGAAATCGGTGAAATAAATGTTAGAAAATAATTTTGCAATTTCGGAATTACAGAGGAAATTGGCCAACATTGTTCGTATAGGAGTTGTAGAAGAAATAGATTATGAAAAAGCAAAAGTAAGAGTGAAAATAGGAGAATTTTTAACAGATTATTTACCGTGGATAACAAGTAAAGCAGGAAAAGATAGAGATTGGTGTCCGCCAGATATTGATGAGCAAGTAGTTATACTTTCCCCGCTGGGAGAATTATCTTTAGGAGTAGTACTTCTTGGAATATATCAACAAAAGTACTCTGCACCAGAAAATAAAAAAGAGGTGAGTAGCTTAACATTTCAAGATGGAACAAAGTTGTCATACGATAAAGATAAACATCATTTAGAGATTGAAGTAGTAGATAAAATAACACTGAAAGCTGGAGAATCGAGCATAGAAATGACAAAAAGTGGAATAAAACTGAAAGCAGAAAGGATCGACTTAAATTGAACAAAGGAATAGTGAGGTTAGGAGACTACTGTGGAGAAGCTATACCACATTTCTGTATTAGCGGCAGTAATAATGTTTTTGTAAACGGTAAGTCAATATGTAGACAAGGAGACAGTTTTAGTGAAGGAAAAGTAATGATTCAAGTATCAAAAACAGTGTTTGCAAATGGTCTTAGTGTAGGAAGAGTAGGAGATATAGTTTCATGTGGGTTTAAAGTAATAAAAGGCAGTGAAAGCGTCTTTGCAAAATAGAAATGAAGGGTATGGATGCTAAAACAGGGAAAGAGTTAGAAGGAATAGAGCACTTAAAGCAATCGATAATTGATATACTGACCACTCCTATTAACAGTAGAATAATGAGAAGGGATTATGGATCCAGGCTATTTGAATTATAGCACTTCTCATAATAATCCGAACAGATCATAGAAAGGCAGAATCAACAGCATGACGAAAAGACTTGAATAGAGGAATGTTTTTCCTGACTCTGTTTTTTATAGCAAACCAATGATGTTCAATTTTGTTAAAATCTGGAGAATACGGTGGCAGATACAAAATTTCTGCACCAATCCCTTTAGCAAGCTTAATGATCTTATCAGACTTATGAAAAGTAGCATTGTCAAGAATGACAGTTTGTCCAGGTTCCAAGGTCGGTATCAAAAATTGCTCAAACCATCCATTAAAAATATCCATATTACAGTGGCCTTCAAAGGTTAATGGAGCAACTATTTTTCTTTCACTTAAAGCTGCAATCATACTGATTCGTTGAGTTTTCTTCCCAGATTTTAGGGCATAAAACCGCTGTCCCTTCTGACAATATCCATAGGGGTAGTCTTCAGTGTTGTCAATGCCAGACTCATCTATATACACTAAGTTTTTAGGTTCTTTTGTTGCTATAATTTTCAAGAATTTAGCACGTTTTTCTTCGCTTCTTTCCTTGTACCCATAGGTCTTTTTTTGCGTGTAAATCCAATTTTTTTCAGGGCTCGGTGGATAGTTTGGATACTAACGTTGCTCCAAAGTTTAGCCATTTCCAATAGAGTCTTTCCTCCGTTTTCTCTGGCAAATTTAGCAAAGGCATCCCAGTCGGTAATTTTGTGATTGTAACCTCCATTTCCAAGTTTTTTTGATTGAAAGTCACCTGTTTCTTTTCTTCTTTGCTGCCACTCCCACAAAGTAGTTCGTCCAATTTTAAATCTTGCTGCCACTGTTTCTCTGCTTTCTCCCTCGTCTAGAGCTTCCATTGCTTTTTTCCTTAAGTCATAACTATATGCTGCTGGCATACCTACCTTCACTACTACAAATCCTTATTTTACCTTATTTGGACTATTATGAAAAGTACTATAGTAGATAAGCCAGTTAATCGTGATTTAACACTAGAAATTTACGCAGCAACAGCAGAAGCACTGGGGAAATTTGAGAGGAGATTTAAGTTAGAAAAAGTAAAGATTGCTGAAGTTAAAGAAGGGAGAGTAACATTGAATTTAGAAGGTGTCTATCTTTCAGAAGGTAAGTTCATAAATATTAATGGAGTAGTTGTTTAAAAATGCAGCAGCCTGAACCACTGAACTTTGAAGAGATTTTTTCTCGGATGAAGGAAGAGTTGGTGAAGCTTGACGCAAGTTTTACAGCATTAGTAGAAAGTGACCCAGCGATAAGGATTTTAGAAGTAGCAGCATGGCGAGAACTTTTGCTGAGACAAAGAATAAATGAAGCGGTAAAAAGCAATTTACTAAAATTTGCAACAGGAGAAGATCTTGATAATTTAGCTGAGTTTTATGGTGTAGAAAGGGAAAAAGAAGAAGATGATGAACGATTTAGAAAAAGAATTAAAGCAAAGATAATAGGTTGGAGCACAGGAGGAAATTATCGGTATTATGCATTATTAGCGGATATGAGAGTAAAAGATGCATTAGTAGAATCTCTGGTACCAGGAAAAGTACAAGTTTCAATCTTATCAACACAATTATCCACAACTGGCATACCGCCAAAAGAATTACTAGAAATTGTCAGAAATCAGCTAAACAGGGAGGATGTGAGGATTTTAACAGATACAATTGAAGTGGTAAGTTGCAATATTATTGAAATAGATATCCACAGCAAAATTAGCATAAGTTCTATAACATCAGAGGAAGAAATTAAAAAGCAATTTATCGAAAAGTTTGAAGCAAGCAAAAGACTCGGATGGAGTATTACAAACCTCAGTTATGGATTAGAAAATAGATAAAAGTATAACTAAGAAGAGGGAAACAGGGTAAACTCGAGTATTTTAGTAATAATAAGAGGTTACCCATGAAGAAAGATATTACAGAACTGTACTGTTGCGTCGAGGATTTTTGTCGTGCGGTAGATGATAATTTTGCAAATAGGTTCTTATCAAACGGCAAAAAACCAACCAGAGTACCAGAAATAGCGCACTCAGAAATTCTAACCATAATCCTATTATACCATAAATCACCATGTAAAAACTTCAAGGCTTTTTATCTTTGTTATCTTCAGTTATTCTATAGATCAGAGTTTTCAAAGCTGCCTTCATATCACAGATTTATTGCCTTAAAGCCGCGAGTTTTGTGGTATTTAGCATTACTTTTGCAATGGTTTTGTGAACAAGCAAAAATGACCGGGATTTCCTACATAGATTCTACTTCAATAGCAGTATGCCATCGAAAAAGAATCTCAAGAAATAAGGTTTTCAAAGGATTAGCAGAGTTAGGAAAGAATACTTACGGCTGGTTTTTTGGTTTTAAATTACATGTAGTAATCAATGAAATAGGTGAAATTCAAGGTGTTACGCTAACCAGAGGTAACGTCGATGACAGAAAACCTGTACCAACTCTAACCAAAAAACTAACTGGACTTTTGTTTGGAGATAAGGGCTATATAAAGAAAGAGCTCTTTGAGAAACTATTCGATAGAGGTCTAAAACTCGTCACTAAAGTGAAAAAAGGTATGAAAAATGCACTGATTTCGCTGAAAGAGAAGATTTTACTAGGGAAAAGATCGATTGTTGAAACGGTTTTTGGCTGCCTAAAAAACAAATTTGAACTTGAGCACACTCGGCATAGATCCACAGTAAATTTCTTGGTACATATTTTTTCTACCCTCATTTCTTATTAGACCTCTTTCAAAATTCACATCATCAACTCTAGATTGTAAATTCCAGCTATCAAATTGAATCTCAATCCAAAACGTTTTCGCCGATTGCGATATTTATCTGCAATAATTTTAAATCTTTTAAGCAAACCGATTACATTCTCAACCACAACTCTTTTGCTTGCAAGCTCTTGATTTTCTTGCTTTTGTTTCTTAGTCAATGGGTGCTTTTTCGTTTTTCTATGTGGCAATTCAACATTTGCGTGAATTTTTTGTAGACCTCTGTAACCGCTATCTGCTAGGACTTTGATACTTGGTAGTATGTGCACTTTTGACTCCTTAAAACCCCAGTTATGGATTAACCAACGAAGTAAAGCTGAGAAATACAGGGCTTTTTCGATTGCATTGAATAAGAAATGAGGGTAGAAAAAATATGTACCAAGAAATTTACTGTGGATCTATGCCGAGTGTGCTCAAGTTCAAATTTGTTTTTTAGGCAGCCAAAAACCGTTTCAACAATCGATCTTTTCCCTAGTAAAATCTTCTCTTTCAGCGAAATCAGTGCATTTTTCATACCTTTTTTCACTTTAGTGACGAGTTTTAGACCTCTATCGAATAGTTTCTCAAAGAGCTCTTTCTTTATATAGCCCTTATCTCCAAACAAAAGTCCAGTTAGTTTTTTGGTTAGAGTTGGTACAGGTTTTCTGTCATCGACGTTACCTCTGGTTAGCGTAACACCTTGAATTTCACCTATTTCATTGATTACTACATGTAATTTAAAACCAAAAAACCAGCCGTAAGTATTCTTTCCTAACTCTGCTAATCCTTTGAAAACCTTATTTCTTGAGATTCTTTTTCGATGGCATACTGCTATTGAAGTAGAATCTATGTAGGAAATCCCGGTCATTTTTGCTTGTTCACAAAACCATTGCAAAAGTAATGCTAAATACCACAAAACTCGCGGCTTTAAGGCAATAAATCTGTGATATGAAGGCAGCTTTGAAAACTCTGATCTATAGAATAACTGAAGATAACAAAGATAAAAAGCCTTGAAGTTTTTACATGGTGATTTATGGTATAATAGGATTATGGTTAGAATTTCTGAGTGCGCTATTTCTGGTACTCTGGTTGGTTTTTTGCCGTTTGATAAGAACCTATTTGCAAAATTATCATCTACCGCACGACAAAAATCCTCGACGCAACAGTACAGTTCTGTAATATCTTTCTTCATGGGTAACCTCTTATTATTACTAAAATACTCGAGTTTACCCTGTTTCCCTCTTCTTAGTTATACTTTTATCTATTTTCTAATCCATAACTGAGGTTTAAAAAGCCGAAAATCATGTTTCCTACCATTTGAAAAAGACGTGCAAATGATCTTTTTGCTTTCTTTTTCCGAAATAATCTGTGTTTTTATACTGTGCTTTTTCTTTTTTCCTGAATAAAATCTTTTTTGCTTTTTTTGGGTCTTTCCACAGGAGTTTCTGTTGCATCTATCACTAAAACCTCATATTCTATATCACTTTTTAGAACCTCTTTTCGCCCTGGCAATGCAAAATCCGGATGTTTTACCAATGTATTTTCAATCCACTTTATGATTTTATAGGTCGTACTTTCGCTCATACCATAACTTCGACCAATGTGGAAATATGTCCGATATTCACGAAGATATTCCAATGCCATAAGTAGCCTGTCTTCTATACAGAGCTTGCTTTTACGCCCACTTTTTGCTTTTTTCCTTCTATCTTCTTCATCTAAAATTTCTACCATCCTGTTGAAAGTTGCCTTCTTTACTCCTGTCAGACGACGAAACTTCTCTTCATCTAACTCCTTAGTTTCTTCATATCTCATACTTTTAAATGTATGATTTTATACTAATTTTTTGCTCTTTTCCAATTTTGAAAGAAGTCTATTCAATGCAATCGAAAAAGCCCTGTATTTCTCAGCTTTACTTCGTTGGTTAATCCATAACTGGGGTCTGAAAGCACTGGTGTTAATTTTCATTGCAACGCATCATAACGGGCTTCTGGGAACATTAAAATCTCATACTCAAAATCATACCGCTTGCTGTGGCAGAAAAACCCTGCCAGACTCTATCACCGGAACAATTTCGAGTGAGTTTGTCATTGTGTGGCACAATTTCAATGATCGCTATTTGCCTTTAGCTCTTGTGTTAATTGCTGCTTTTTATACTATCTGCTCTAATTTAATACGTATGAACATTTATGATTAATTTCTTAAAGTCTTATCTTGAAAAATACATTACCTGGTGGGGCTATTGCTTTTTTCTCTTGCTGCTTGCTCTGGACGAGGTTGCATAAGATCAGTAGATGGATCATCCTTAGTAGTCTTTGTAGACACACTACCATTTTTCTCAAAACCTTTATCTTCTATAGCTTTCAGAACACTTTTTCTTCCCAAAAGACAGTTTTCTCCTAAACTTTTCTTCTCAGCCTTTAACTTGTTAAGCCTTGCTTCGCTCTCTTTATCAATCTCTACCTCTATTTTATTACTATCTTTCTCACTAGGATGTAGGTAAATACTAATCTCTCCTGCCTCAGTGGTAAAAGACATTTTAATGCTACCTAAGATATCTGTATAATTTCTCTTTCCGTCTATGCTTTCAACTCTTACTTTACTCTCCCCAATTTTAAGTGTGCCGACTTTTAAATTTAACTCTTTAGCTTTTTCATTGTTTAAGATTTTTGCAGGTTCAATAATACTATCTTGTGGATATTCTATACAAAAGTATCCGTCTTTTATTTTTGCTTTAAAGTCATACTCATGAATTTGCTTATTATTTTTGTTTACAATACTTTCATACGCTAAATTATTAAGTCTTGAAATATTGTTATCCCTATTATCACAGTCCGAACTGTCTTCTGAGTTCTCACTATCTGACGAATTAATAACTTCTGGCGATTCTGAGCTTGTCTGTTGATCTGTAAAAGTCAAGTTGTCGTTATTAGGGCTATTTGCCGGATTCTTTTCATTTTCACGAGAATCACCACTTTCACCTACTGAACCATCAGGTGTTGGCAGATTCTCTTCATTTTTACGAGAATTATCTAAATCATAACTCGAACCCTTCAAAGCTTGACAGCACTTATCTTCAGTAGCATACTCAAATGGAATCTTTCCACTTTGATCTTGTACATTTGGATTAGCTCTTTTTTGTAAAAGCAATTCTATAACTTGAAGCCAGTTATTTTCAGCAGCGTAATGTAACAGAGTTTTTCCATCTTTTTCGTTTGGTACATTTGGATCAGCTCCTGCTTGTAGACGCTTCTTTATACGTTCAATAAGTGATTTGTGATCACTTAATAGCTTGCTACCGCTTTCTAACTGATTTAAAATGTTAATTAATTTTTTATTTTTCTTGCTTGATGCCCCACCATTCATATTGTATAACCATTACTCACTAATTCTTCAGTGATTAGCGTGAATACACAGGTAAGTCAATAAAAACAATACCCTTTTCCTTCTTCAGTTCTAAAACATTGTCAAAAGTCTCAAAAAGATGAGTTAAAAAGGGTTCTGCTTCCAACTTTTTTGCTGTAAATTTTTGCAAAATTTTAAAACTCACATCTACTCTATTGTGGTATTCTTGGCAACTAATTTTATTAAAAATCTTACTATTGCCCACAAATTAAAGACATGGTATTGTATTTACTCAAATAATTTTATTAACTTGAAAGATTATTAGATTAAAATTATTAAATTAAGAGTTATAATTTTAGCAACTAAAAGCTGTAAATTGTACCATATAAACAGTTATTTCAAGCAAAAGTTTGCCGTTAAGAGCTATGCAACAAACGTTCATATTTGTGGGTAATAGTAAGGGGAAAGTTATAGAAATGACACTCAATCGCGAGGACTTCTACCAACCAGACTTTTCGTATAGCTTCTAGGTTCAACCTTTTAATTTGCCTTTGAGCGCAGAAACTCCCTAGAAATCACGCTTTTGAACTCTATATTATTTTTTGTAACATTGTCGTAGGCGTTAGATTTTGTAGAGCTTTGAGCCTCTCTAACGCCCTTGCAAACTCTTCTTCTGATAACTCACCACTGTTTAATTTTTCCTGCAATTCTTTTATCTCTTTGTCCAACCTCTGATCGAAACTTAAATCGCGTGCAAAAATCTTCTTAATTAACTCCTTAAGCTTATCACGCAAAAACTTAATTATCGCAGCAATCAGGTTTTTTTCTTTCTTCTCCTTGAGCATTTGGTAGATTTTCGGATCATCTACATCTACTTCAAAGAGGTTGAAGAGAGATTCAAAGAAATTCCAGAAATCTCCTAGTACTCTTTCTCTTTCACCATTGAAGTAATCCTCATCATCTCCTTCTCCGATATGTAGCTCTGCTTGAGATGATATTTCATCGACACAACTAGAGGCCTGACGCTCACACTCGAGCCTTCTGAGCAAATCTTGTCTGTCAAGCTTCTCTATGGCTGCTTTCAGTTCATTTAACTTCTGCTCCGCAGAGAAATCTTGCTCCCTGATTTTTCCTTGGAAGATTGAGCTACCGTTTTCGTTATTATTTAAAAAATTTTCCATCGTTTTTGCCCCCTCAATTAAATTACTGTCTTTGTTGTTGCCTGGAAAGCTTTCTACCATTTTTACTCCACTCATAAAACTTAATAATTTAATTCTACAGTACTAAACATTTAAGAACTATTAATGTAAAGATGTCAATAAGATTACTTAAATTTTTACGCTATATATTATATCACACTCCATTTAACCTTTCAATAATATTCTTGCTGCTTTTTCAAACTCTAGCATCTTCTTATTAGTGTTTAATTTTGCCTCTACCACCACTTTTTCTTATAAAGTATTTGATATAGATTTTATTATACTCTTTGGCATAACATTTGCAATATATTATATTTGGAGTGTAATGATATAAAAATTACCATCAAAGGAGAGAGCACCAGAGGCAGAGCAATACAAATAGTAAAAACTTTCTAAACCTCAAACTTGAAAATGGAGGAAACGCTTACTTACTAAAGGTGCTCAAAAATATCCAAGACCTTAACTCTAGACCTACCCATTCCAAGAAAAATTGTTCTCACGGAGCTACCTTTTGGTTCTGGAAGTGATTGATTATTTAAGTTATTAGTGATATATGTTGCTAAATTAAAGATAATTTGTTTGAGAGTAATTAGAAAAACTCATGGTAAATTTATAGCAAAAATAGATCTTTTCTGTCAGTGCGGTTAGCTTTCTCTCATTAAGAGCTTTCTTTAACATGGATTTACCTACCTATACCAGTTTGTCTACCGCTCAGCACTTTGCTTTTGACTTTCTGCACTTGCTCTTCTTTTCAACTCAGCTTCGACTTTACTACCCTCAACTGGCTGTTTTGCACTACTAACCTCTTTTTTATCACCATTTAACTCTATACCATGAGAATAGACAGGATTGTCAAAGCTCTGTATTAGTTTGCCTTTTTCCTCAACTCCTTTTTTTGCTGTTCTCCATGGTACATAACGCAATATTTTACTTCTTAAATCAGTTTTTTTACCTTTTTCTCTTTTATCTCTTTCAGAAGTATTATTTCCTGTATTTTTATCTTGTGTAACTTTTATATACCTTCTAGGAGATGATGCTGCTTGTTGCCTTTCAGACGGGTTTCTGGTTGCGTAATTTGAGTTTATATCCGTCTTTTGCAGATTAACGTTTAATAACTCTGATATTTCTTGCCTTAGCTGGTTATCTTCTCCTTTATAATTGCTAGCAAGATCTTTGATTTCTTTCTTTTTTTTCTGAACCTGAGCCATGATTTGAGTTAGAGAGTCAACAGTTATTTTGCTATAATCTCCATAATGATCAGTTGATTCAATAGTAAATTCATTTTCACTATTTTCAGGTACTTCATCGCCTCGTTCTCTTATTGCCCTAATTACTTTCTCTTTAAATAAACTACAAATAACATATATTGCTTTTTTGGAAAAATGATCTTCTTGAAGAGAGCTGTGCAGTTTTTGCATATCAGTTTTTAGATCTAGTGGGATATAGTAACGATGATCTGCTTCATGTTGCTCCCTTAAGGAGATGTTTTTAGTGTATACTTGTTCTTTATTTTTACCATTGACAGCTACACCACTATCAGTATGTACTTTGTTTAACTTCCTTTTTTTAAGAGGTAATAGTGGTTTAGCATCCACATTTGAGTTTTCAGATTTAGGAGGTAATTGTGGTGGCTTTTCTTCAGATAACTGTCTCTGAATGTCTTGAAGATTTTGATATGTATGTTCTTCTTTCTTCAAATTTTCATAAATCAGTTCTTGTACTAAGTTAGCATCGACAAACTCCTGTACTCTTTCTAGATAATGAGCATCTCCTATCACTTTACCATCTTTGCTCATAGGTTCTCTAATTGCATGAAAGTCAATAATAATTTTTTGTATCATGAAAAATATTTTTTGATGTAAAACTCAGGTCTGATACAACCTTTTATTTACTATCGTATTATCTTATTCAATCAAAAGGGGTTTTATTGGCAATAAAAACACCAGCACTAAATTTCTAATTAATCCCTTTTAAATTATGCAGCCAATGAATATGTGGATAAATACGCCACACACATTTAAAGTATTTATCCACATATTCATTAAGATTATAAAAACTAAGGTATCATTCTTTCCCTCCATAGTCTTAATATAAGTTAAAATAGCATGCTTCCATGGTTCTCTCCGCGGTCTGATATGGCTAATTTGTATTTTAGCCAAGCCGCACTATACTTGTTAGGCGGAAGTGGACGGCAACATGTGTCTTACGAAGTCTATGCTTCAACCTAGGATCTTGCTTATCCCTTCCATCGGCATTGCTATCTTTACTTTACATCAAATTATCTACTTTTTGCATTTATTGATAACAAAATTCTGTTTTACTAACCAATATCCTATGCATAATTACAGACAACTTCCGCGCTACGGCAACAATTGCTTTCTTCATACCCTTCTTTTTTGCAACCCAGCTTCTCAATTTAAATTTCCTTTTACATTTTACCAGTAAGACTTGTGCTGCTTCGTACAACACATTCCTACATTCTACTGGTCCCATTTTTGATATACTTCCATGCCGATCAATCTCTCCAGAAGCGTACTGTCTTGGGCTCAATCCCATATAGGCTCCAACTGCATAAGATGTTTCAAACCTATATGCATCATCTATTGCAGCTTTGTATGTCATTGCTACTATAATACCAACTCCTGGAACAGTAGTTAATAATTTACAATCCTCATCTTTTTTACCTTGCTCTGAGAGCATTTTGTCAAGTTTTCTTATCGATTCTTCTATTGTTTCTAAGCTATGTACTAATACTTCAATTGAGTTCTTGCTAATTTCATCTAGCTCATTAATTATTTCTTGCACTTTTAAAACGAAACTTGTAGATCTGGCACGCTGATCAATTTTTATCCCGTATATTTTTAATAATCCTCTTATTGTTCCCTCAATTTTCTCTCTGCTACGTGTTAATTGTCTTCTGCTTCCAAGCATTATTTTAATCTGACAAGCTTCATCTGACTTTACTAATACCTCTTTAAATAGCCCAACTCTCATCATTTGTGCTATACCTCTTGCGTCATTTTTATCATTCTTATTGATTCTTGCAGACAACGCTGCTGCCATATGCCTTGCATCCACACAAATTACTGGCAATCCAAAACTCCTTAGTTCTTTGCACATTGATATTGACAACTGTCCACTTTCTATTCCTATGGCTTCATATTTTTTGTCTTGGCCAAGTAGACATTTAGCTATTGCGCCACTTTCGCTTGCAACAACTTCTTCTTTAACAACTTTTCCTTTCTCATCAACGATACTAATAAAAGTTTCTTTGAGTGAGACATCTAATCCGCTATAATATTTCATGACCTACTGTAAAAGTTTAAATTATTTTTGAAGAACTTATTCTACTGAATTCGTTACTTCGTGCCAAAATAATGGAGTATGTCTCTCCATCATTCAATAGCAATTACAGTATGTTTTTCCATTAGTGAGATTAAAGAATTAAGCGAAAATCAGTGAAAGGTTACGTTTTCTTTACGCGGCATGCGATATTGTAAGTATAATCAGTGTGCCGTTACCAAGATTCGAACTTGGGACCTCGTCATTACCAATGACGTACTCTACCACCTGAGCTACAACGGCAGTCTTATATATTATGATAATGAATAACACAAAAAGGAATAAGGAAAAAGAAGAAGAGAGAAAAAGATTAGCAAAAGCTTTAAAGCAAAATATTGTAAAAAGAAAAAAACAGCAACAGAGTAGACAAGATGCCAGAACTACCGGAAGTGGAAGTCATATCTAATTTTTTGCTTGATAAAATTAAAAACAAGCAAATAAGCAGTGTTACAGTAAATAATTGGAATTTACGTGTACCAATAACAAAAAATATTGATGATTTGCTAAAGGGCAAAGTTATAAACGATATCAAGCGTAGAGGTAAGTATATAATCTGGAATACAGATGATAGTATGGCTGTCATCATACATCTTGGCATGAGCGGAAAGCTTATATATGCTCAAGTGTGGAATAAGCACGATCACGTGGTATTTTTATTTTCTGACAATACTTCAATAATCTTTAATGATCCAAGAAGATTTGGATTAGTTATTATTTTAAGCAAAGAACAAGAAACGGATTTTTTTAGCGATTTCGGAATAGAGCCCCTCACGGATGAATTCAGTGGAGACTATTTACAGGAGTTGCTGAAAAACAAAAAAGTGAATATCAAATCAGCATTAATGGACAATAAATTAATAGTTGGCGTAGGCAACATATATGCTTCTGAGAGCTTGTTTAGAGCTCGCATATCACCACTTAGGCCAGCACAGGATTTGACGCATAAAGAGTGCGAAAAACTTGCTGCTGAAATAAAAAATACTCTGAGTGATGCAATTGCTGCAGGTGGTTCAACACTGAAAGATTATGCACAGCCATCTGGATCTGCTGGATACTTTCAAAATAACTTTTAC
Source organism: Wolbachia endosymbiont of Oedothorax gibbosus (assembly GCF_936270435.1). Taxonomy (NCBI): domain Bacteria; kingdom Pseudomonadati; phylum Pseudomonadota; class Alphaproteobacteria; order Rickettsiales; family Anaplasmataceae; genus Wolbachia; species Wolbachia endosymbiont of Oedothorax gibbosus. Next base: position 1,396,715 of record NZ_OW370567.1, on the reverse strand, counting down.
GTATATGGTAAAGTTCAAAAACCTTGCAAGATCTGCAACAATATCATAACACTTATACGACAAAATGGCCGTAGCACTTATTTTTGCAATGCATGCCAGAGTTAAGTTTTATTTTTGAATATGACATTTTTACCTGAAAAAGATCCTTTTGATTTGTTTTCAAAGTGGTACAAAGCAGTTTCGTGTAAAGAGCCAACGGCAATGACACTAGCAACGTGTAGCAAAGACTGTATTCCATCTGCAAGAGTAGTATTACTAAAGGAATATAGCGAAAAGGGTTTTGTGTTTTTCACTAACGTAAACAGTAAAAAAGGGAAAGAATTGACTGAGAACCCTAAAGCTGCATTAGTGTTTCACTGGATAGAATTTGCTAGGCAAGTACGAATTGAAGGAGATGTTAAACTTCTAAACGATGAAAGAACTGACAAATACTTCTCTTCTCGAGCGCGCGATAGTCAAATTAGCGCATGGTGCTCAAAACAATCGAGCATTCTGAAAGATTGGCAAGATTTTGAGCAAGCTATAAAATTGAAGGAAAAAGAATTTCACAATATACAAGTTCCTCGTCCTGATTTTTGGGTGGGATTTTGCGTAATCCCAAAAGTAATTGAATTTTGGCAAGAAGGTGAATATAGGAGACACACTAGGTTTAGATATACTCTTGTTGAGGGAAGCGATTGGAAAATAGAGCAATTATATCCTTAGCGAAATACCTACGCAATATTATTTCAGGTACAGCTTGTATGTAATATATAAAAAGCCTATTGTATTTTAATTTAATATATGCTAGAATAAGGCTTTATAGTATGGGGTTTAAATGCAGAGACTATTTAGTGCAGCAAAGATAGGTAACTACAGCGGTTTAGAGAGAGGGCTGTTGCTTAATCTATTTGATATAAATGAGAAAAATGAAGAAGGTGATACCTTGCTTCACTGTGCTATAAAATATGCTCCAATGTCTGAGTGTAGAAAAAGATTTACAGTACTAAGCCTTACAGCATTTGGTGCAGATCTAGGTATTACAGATGCAGATGGTAAAACGTGCTTTGACCTTCTTGAAGAAAAGCGTAAAGATGATACTAAAGCGGAATGGGAAAGAGAGGAATATACCAAGATATTGATACAGGCAACACCTAGTACCAGAATATGTTCTGGTGCAGTAACCGCATTAGAAAGAATGAAAACAGCAGAAGAGCGAAAAGCTGGTGCAGTTTTTCTAAATAAGGTATATAATCTTAAGGATATTCCTAGCAGCAGAGTGGTGCGTATGAGAAAAAAAGTTGATACGGCTTCTATAGATGTTGATAAAAATTTTCTAACTAAGATATATGAAAATGTATGTGAAAATACTTCACAAATTGGTAGAACTTTTCTAGATCAGGTATATAAGAACATATGCAAGAGAATTGATGATGGGTTACAAATGACAGTATGAGGATTAGAGGAAGAAATAGACAGAAGTATGCAAGATCCTCCTATAGTTAAGGTTGCAAAGAAGGTATATGATAAAATGTGCAATAATCTTTTACAACGTGGGCCAAATACATTACAAGAGATATCTTTGCTAACAATAGGTAGATACAGCAGCTAAAAAGAATATGAAGAAATAATCTATATTGAGATCTCTGTAATTTTGTAGAATACAAAATTACATGCAAAAAGACTGTATCCGTTCAGGCAATGGCGTCAACTTAAGGAAAAATGTCAGTGATTGTATATAAAAATTGGGAATGTTCAAAAAAGTGTGTCAAACCGCATTTTTAATTCAACTCAATTTTCAACCTAGCAGGAAAAAAGATATCAAGTTGAGATATAGTTAAAGCCCAATTGGGTATAGCCATAGTCCAATTTTGCTCTGCCTTTTTTATAGCACAATATACCTGTTTATACAAGGCATTTGTGCTGGCCTTAGTTTTAGTAAATTTTCTGATTTGTCTATGCAGCCCCTCAATAGGATTGGTGGTATAAATTATCCTCCTGACAGGGCCAGAATACTTGAAATAGCCGGATAAGTTTTCCCAATTATTCTGCCAGGATTTTATGACTAGTGGATATTTTTCTCCCCATTTTTCTTCCAACTCAAGCAGATAATTTTCAGCTATTTCTCTACTTGAAGCCTGATATACTTTTTTTAAATCACTCATAAAAATCTTTACATCTTTGCTAGATACATATTTCAGAGAATTGCGTGGGAATGTTCAAAAAAGTGTGTCAAACCGAAAAAAAAGTAATAAATTGATATAAAAAAAATGGAGGTTTCACATATGAATCAAAGAATAGCAAATAAAACTACTGGATTGGTAGATTATAAAGAATTAGAAACAAATATCCTGTCGTCTATACGAGAAGGAAGGCCGCTGACGGGAAGGGACGGAGTATTAACACCATTGATAAAAAAGCTGCTGGAGGCAAGTTTGGAAGGTGAAATAGAAAATCACTTGTTGGCTGAAAGCGAAGAAAATAATCGAAGAAATGGGAGAAATGGAAAGACTTTAAGGACAAGTGCCGGTTCATTTGAACTTTTGACGCCAAGGGATAGAGAAGGAAGTTTTGAGCCGCAAATAGTCAAAAAAAGGCAAACAAACTTACATCCAGAGCTTGAAACGAAGATCTTGAGCACATTTGCCAGTGGTATGAGTTATAGAGATATAGCGTCACACGTTGAGGAAATTTATGATCACAAAATATCGGCGGCAGAGATATCAAGTATTACCGACAAATTGCTACCGGTAATCAACGAATGGCGTAGTCGCCCATTGCAGTCTGTGTACCCAATAGTGTTCATGGATGGCATGTTTTTCAAAGTTAAGGAGGACGGGCATTGCGTAAGTAAATGCATGTATAATATATTAGGCGTAGATCAAAATGGCAGAAAAGAGGTACTAGGCTTTTATTTAGCCGAAAGTGAGGGAGCCAACTTCTGGTTAGGGGTATTAAATGACCTAAAAGAGAGAGGAGTAGAGGATATTCTGATTGCCTGCGTCGATGGTCTAAAAAGTTTTCCTGCAGCAATAAATAGTGTGTTTCCTAAAGCAGAAGTACAGCTATGTATAGTGCATCAGATAAGGAATTCATTGAAATATGTATCCAGCAAAGATGTGAAAGTTTTCATGAACGATTTGAAGAAAATATATCGTGCTTCAAGTAAAGAAATCGCTGAGAATTATTTGCTTGAGCTGGAAGAAAAATGGGGTGAAAAATATCCTTTGGTTATAAAATCGTGGCAAAATAATTGGGAAAATTTATCTGGTTATTTTAAGTATTCTGGGCCAGTTAGAAAGCTGATTTATACCACCAATCCTATTGAGGGGTTGCATAGACAGATTAGAAAATTCACTAAAACTAAGGGCTCATTTACTAGTACAAATGCCTTGTACAAACAGGTATATTGTGCTATAAAAAAGGCAGAGCAAAATTGGATTATGGCTATACCTAATTGGGCTTTAACTATATCTCAACTTGATATTTTCTTTCCTGGTAGATTGAAAATTGAGTTGAATTAAAAATGCGGTTTGACACACTTTTTTGAACATTCCCAGCCAGTCTGCGCTATCAAGGTTTGATGTAATATTGGAAGAAAAGTCTTCTAAATTGGTCACGACCAGAGTTACTTCCTGTTCTAATTTCTTTTGATCAAATATCCTCTTCTTCTCCTCTTCAATTGTTTTTAAGCTTTGTTTCATCGCTTTGATTCGTGGTTCAAATTCTTCTTGATTAATATATTCTTGGGCATAACTATCAATAAGTCTAGCAATGCCTCGTTTTAATTTATTTTCTTGCTTTTCAAGCAAATCGCTTTTTTTATCCCACGATGATTTTTTAAGCTCTAAAAGTCTACGTTTGTATTCTTCTAAAATTCTATTTGGATTTTTCAATAAATGCTTAACTTCTTCCCACACAGCTGTTTCTAATGCATCTGTACGAATGTGTTTATTATCACAAATTTTGTTACCACCAAAACGGTAAGAATCTCTACCAATACAACGATAATATGCATAATGCTCAACTTTTTCTCCTCGTTTATTTCTTACAGGACTTCCATAATATGCATAACGACAACGCTTACATACGACTAAACCTTGTAATAAATACTTTGCTCCTCTTTCTCTTGTCCTGGCTATTTTTCTGTTCTCAGCTAACTGTTCTTGAACCATATCAAATATATCTTCATCCACTATATTTGGCACTTTAACATAAACCCAATTCGCTTTTTCGACAGGATAAATGGAGTAATTATCTTTTGGCTGTTCACAAGAATGTTTTTGTGGTCTTATCTGTTGTAACCTTACACCTACCTTTGTTTTACCAAAAGCTGCTTGTCCTTTGTAAGCGGGGTTTTTTAACATACCCCAAATTACACTTCTATCCCAGCACTTTTTTCCTGTTCGTGTCATAATGGACATAGTATTTAGCCGACGACATACTTCCCCAATACTTGCCCTTTCTCTGCCTATCCACAAAAATACTTTGCGAACAACATCAGCTTCTTCTTCGTTAATTTCAAATAAAGCTTGTCCTCCTCCCATATATAGCACTTCTCATAATAATCCGAACAGATCATAGAAAGGCAGAATCAACAGCATGACGAAAAGACTTGAATAGAGGAATGTTTTTCCTGACTCTGTTTTTTATAGCAAACCAATGATGTTCAATTTTGTTAAAATCTGGAGAATACGGTGGCAGATACAAAATTTCTGCACCAATCCCTTTAGCAAGCTTAATGATCTTATCAGACTTATGAAAAGTAGCATTGTCAAGAATGACAGTTTGTCCAGGTTCCAAGGTCGGTATCAAAAATTGCTCAAACCATCCATTAAAAATATCCATATTACAGTGGCCTTCAAAGGTTAATGGAGCAACTATTTTTCTTTCACTTAAAGCTGCAATCATACTGATTCGTTGAGTTTTCTTCCCAGATTTTAGGGCATAAAACCGCTGTCCCTTCTGACAATATCCATAGGGGTAGTCTTCAGTGTTGTCAATGCCAGACTCATCTATATACACTAAGTTTTTAGGTTCTTTTGTTGCTATAATTTTCAAGAATTTAGCACGTTTTTCTTCGCTTCTTTCCTTGTACCCATAGGTCTTTTTTTGCGTGTAAATCCAATTTTTTTCAGGGCTCGGTGGATAGTTTGGATACTAACGTTGCTCCAAAGTTTAGCCATTTCCAATAGAGTCTTTCCTCCGTTTTCTCTGGCAAATTTAGCAAAGGCATCCCAGTCGGTAATTTTGTGATTGTAACCTCCATTTCCAAGTTTTTTTGATTGAAAGTCACCTGTTTCTTTTCTTCTTTGCTGCCACTCCCACAAAGTAGTTCGTCCAATTTTAAATCTTGCTGCCACTGTTTCTCTGCTTTCTCCCTCGTCTAGAGCTTCCATTGCTTTTTTCCTTAAGTCATAACTATATGCTGCTGGCATACCTACCTTCACTACTACAAATCCTTATTTTACCTTATTTGGACTATTATGAAAAGTACTATACTTATCTATATAACGATAACCGTATGGAGCTCCTCCCATTACACTTACACAACCTTTATTAGCCGCATAAATCTTTCCACGACGACTTCGTTCCATAATTTTTGCACGTTCATATTCTGCTATCATACCTTGCATTTGTAACAGCAATTGGGATTCTGGGTTATCGTTAATCTCATAATTTAAAAAAACCGCTTCTGCTCCTGCTTTCTGAAATTCTTCAAGCAATATCATTTGATATGCATATTTTCTAGATAAACGATCAGGAGAATGAATGTAAATTTTATCAATTTCACCTTCTATTACTTTATCACGTAATTTTTCTAGACCAGGACAGACTAAATTAGATCCACTGTAGCCATTATCAATAAATTCATGCTCTCTCAATAATCTGTACCCATCCATGCTAATCTGCTTCTCTATAGCTGCAACTTGGCTTGCTATTGTATTTTCTTGTGCTTGTTTCCCCGAAGAAACTCTTGCATATAAACTCACTGTTACCATTTGATCCCCCTTGAATCGCACTTTTATGTTTTAAGCTTTTTTGACTTACTTGCTTTGATGCTGCTCTTTCATAAGCATCTAACAAATACTTTTCTGACAACCGATTAGGCTCATAGCTACAGCTAATCCGTACAGCCGATCTCTTATTCCCCATGAACTTTCCTTGAAATAATATGTTCATATCATTCATTGAAGCTGATGGTTAATTGATTATTGGTGCTATAAATAAATAGCTCTCTTGGTTTTGGACACAGAAGTTTTCGAGAAATGCTTTTCTCTAATTTTACGTTTTTTGCAACATTGTTGGCGGAGTAATAAGCCCTGTATTGGCAAATATATATTTACACTATGTACTAGATCTATGGTTTGAAAAGAAAGTAAAACAAGAATCTAAGGGGTATATGGAGCTAGTCAGGTACGCAGATGACCTTCTGGTGTGCTGTGAAAGTGAGGAAGACGCTAAAGAATTTCTAGAATCATTGAAACAAAGATTAGCCAAGTTTGGTTTGGAAATATCTGAAAATAAAACAAAAATAGTAAAGTTTGGTAAGAAAGAATGGTATCAAGCAGAAAGAGAGAAACGAAAGACGGAAAGCTTTAATTTTCTGGGATTTACACATTATTGTGGGAAAAGTCGAAATGGCAGACTTATGATGAAGCAGAAAACTTCAAAAATAAGCCTAGCCAGAAAGATTAAAGAAATCAAAGAGTGGTTGAAAGCGGTTCGGAATCTTATTCGTCTCAAAGACTGGTGGCAAATACTCAAAGCCAAACTAAGAGGACACTATAACTACTTCGGGATTAGCGGAAATTATCGATGGCTCAATAAGTTTAATTGGGCAGTAAAGAAGCTAACGTTTAAGTGGATAAACCGACGTAGCCAGAAAAAGAGCATGAATTGGGAACAATTTATGCATTATACACAAGTCAATCCACCACCAAAACCAAAAATATGTTTTTCCTTATATACACAGGAGGTATGTCGTGAACGCTAATATTGTGGAGCCGTGTGCGGGAAAGCTGCATGCACGGTTCTTGTGGGGGAGTTATAGAAGCAAAACTCAATCAAGGGGGATAGGACTATGACTTCTACCGAACGTCAAAAAATAGTAAACAGAACTTTGGTAGATTATAAAGAATTAGAAACAAATATCTTGTCATCTATACGAGAAGGAAGACCGTTGACAGGTAGGGATGGTGCGCTAACACCATTGATAAAAAAGCTGTTGGAGGCGAGTTTGGAAGGTGAAATAGAAAATCACTTATTAGCTAAAAGTGAAGAGAATAATCGAAGAAATGGGAGAAATGGAAAGACTTTGCGGACAAGTGCTGGTTCATTTGAGCTGTTAACACCAAGAGATAGGGAGGGAACCACAAATAGTCAAAAAAAGGCAAACAAACTTACATCCAGAGCTTGAAACGAAGATTTTGAGCACATTTGCCAGTGGTATGGGCTATAGAGATATAGCGTCACATATTGAGGAAATTTATGATCACAAAATATCGGCAGCAGAGATATCAAGTATTACTGACAAATTGCTACCGGTAATCAACGAATGGCGTAGTCGTCCGCTGCAATCTGTATATCCGATAGTGTTTATGGTTTTTTAAGGTCAAAGAGGATGGACATTGTGTAAGTAAATGTATGTACAATATATTAACAAAATGGCAGAAAAGAAGTATTAGTTGGCTGAAAGTGAAGTTCTGGTTGGGAGTACTAAATGATCTCAAAGAAAGAGGAGTAGAAGATATCCTGATTGCCTGTGTGGATGGGCTAAAAAGCTTTCCTGCAGCGATAAATAGTGCGTTTCCTAAAGCAGAAGTACAGCTATGTATAGTACATCAGATAAGAAATTCTCTAAAATATGTATCCAGCAAAGATGTGAAAGTTTTCATGAATGATCTGAAAAAAATATATCGTGCTGCAAGCAGAGAAATTGCCGAGAATTACTTACTTGAGCTAGAAGAAAATGGGGCGAAAAGTATCTGTTAGTTGTGAAATCTTGGCAAAATAATTGGGAAAATTTGTCCGGTTATTTCAAGTATTCTGGCCCAGTCAGGAAGCTAATTTATACTACCAATCCTATTGAGGGATTGCATAGACAGATTAGAAAATTTACTAAAACTAAGGGCTCATTTACCAGCTTGTATAAACAGGTGTATTGTGCTATAAAAAAGGTAGAGCAAAAATGGATTATGGCTTTGCCTAATTGGGCTTTAACTATGTCTCAATTTGATATCTTCTTTCCCGGCAGATTGAAAATTGAGTTGAACTAAAAATGCGGTTTGACACACTTTTTTGAACATTCCCCTTTTAGAATATCAGAAGCTAGTTTTTTATCTTTAGTTAGTTTCTCACTTTTGTGCACAGTTACTCTTTAATAAAACTATTCTTTCTAACTAACATAATTATTACCATATTTCAATATGCATTATTCATTTTGCGCTAGTAATTCGTTCTTTTGTTAAAGTGTTGTAAAGATTTTATTCAATAATCTTTTTTTCTTTTAATAAGCTTTGCAATTCGCCTTTTTCGTACATCTCGCGAGTGATGTCGCAACCACCGATAAACTCTTCCTTTATATATAATTGTGGAATTGTTGGCCAATCTGAAAACTTTTTTATAGATTCACGTATTTCATCATTCTCCAACACGTTAATATACTTAAACTTCACGTTCAATTTTTTTAGGATTGACACGACAAGCCCAGAGAATCCGCATTGAGGAAAATCAGAAGTGCCTTTCATATACAATACCACATCATTTTCTGCTATATCTTTTTTTATTTGTTCAAAATTGCTCATAAATTCACCTTATTTTTAAGTATTAGTTTCTAGCTGCAAGGCGTGTATAGACTGACCTTCCAGAGCTTTATATACCATTCTATGCTGTTCTATTTTTGTCTTTCCAAGAAAGCGCTTGGAGTTTATTTTTAAATGATAATGATCATCATCTCCAGCAAGATCCTTAATCTTTATATCAGCGTCGGGGAACGATTGTTTGATGATTCTTTCTAGTTCATGAATTGCAATAACCATTGATTTACTTTAAATTACAATACTTTCATTATAAATCTAAAACGACTGGGTGCAATTGAATTATTAGTTACTAATATTGTGAAGACAGTAGATTCAGAGTGTTAAGAACACCAGCAAGGCGAGATTTTAATTGATTTTCATATTTACTCCAATCTTGTATTGCCTTTCTTGCGACACCTGAATCAACTGCGGCTTTTGCAACAGCAGGAGATACTATAGAAATTAATCTTGGGTCAAATGGAGTAGGTATTATATATTCACGTCCATAGCTCATTTTACGACCGCCATAGGCTGCAGATATCTCATCTGGTACTGGCTCACGGGCAAGCTTTGCTATTGCATTTGCCGCTGCGATTTTCATTTCATCATTTATTGTTGTTGCACGCACATCAAGCGCTCCTCTAAATATATAAGGAAATCCCATTACGTTGTTGACTTGATTGTTGTAATCTGACCTACCAGTTGCGATTATTGCATCTGGCCTCACAGATTTTGCAAACTCAGGCCTTACTTCTGGATCAGGGTTGGCGAGAGCGAAAATAATCGGGTCTTTGCCCATACTCTTTAACATCTCTTCATTTAACACATCTTTTGCAGATAGTCCGATGAATACATCAGCGCCTTTTATTGTATCAAGTAGAGAACGTTCGGAAATATCAATTGCATACTTTTCCTTCCACTCATTCATGTCCTCGTTTCTACCTTTGTATATTACTCCTTGCTTATCACACAGCACTATATTTTTAGCGCCCATGGACTTTAGTATTTCTAAACATGCAATACCGGCTGCTCCAGCACCATTCATAATGATCTTAACGTCCTCTAATTTCTTTCCGACAATATCAAGAGCATTTTCTATACCAGCTGCAACAACTACTGCAGTTCCATGCTGGTCATCATGGAACACTGGAATATCCATCAGTTCATTCAGGCGTTTCTCTATTATAAAACAATCGGGAGATCTTATATCCTCTAAATTTATCCCCCCCCAACTTGGCCCAAGATACCTTACTGCATTGATGAAATCTTCTATATTTTCTGTATCAATTTCTATATCAACTGCATCAATATCAGCAAAACGCTTAAATAAAACAGCTTTGCCTTCCATGACAGGTTTTGCAGCAAGAGGACCGATATTACCAAGTCCAAGCACTGCGGTGCCATTTGAAATGACAGCAACACAATTGCTTTTTGCCGTATAATCATAAACAACCTCAGGATTTTCAGCTATTTCAAGGCACGGAGCTGCAACGCCAGGGGAATAAGCAAGTGACAAATCATACTGGGTAGATAAAGGTTTTGTTGGCATGATTGAAATTTTACCAGGGTTACCACCTCTACTGTGATACCTAAGTGCCTCTTGTTTTGTGGTATTATCTAAATCATCGTTCATTCTTATATTTTAAGCTTGTAATTTTTAAGTATATGGAGTTTTTATAAATGTTCAATTGTAAACTATTAGCTTGTGAACTCTGTTGTACTTCTGTATAAGTTTACCTATTACGTAAGATGATATTACATGCTTAAGAAAAACGTGCCTAATTTGCTTACAATTTCTCGTGCACTTGCAATACCAGCAATAATATTAAGTTTTTATATAGAAAATAAATATGCAGGCCTGATAACAATATCAATCTTTGTGTTTGCGTGCATTACGGATTTTTTTGATGGTTACTTGGCACGTGCGTGGAAAGTCCAATCAAAGTTTGGCAAGCTATTTGATCCAATTGCTGATAAATTAATAGTGGTTTCAACGATAATTATGCTAGTTTATAAGCAGAAGATAAATGATTTTACAATAGTACCATCGATTATCATCATCTGTAGGGAAATATTAGTTTCGGGTTTACGGGAGTTTCTGATAGCTACAAATGTTAGTCTACCTGTAAGCAAAGCTGGAAAAATTAAAACATTTCTACAGATGGTTGCTGTAGTAGCGCTAATAATGAACGATTATTACATGATTCAATACACAGGTGCGATTTGTTTATGGGTTGCAGCTATTATAACTATGTGGTCAGGCTATAATTATATCCTAGCCGGCATCAAACAGATTGATTAAATCTCCTAGGAAATAGTTAATAGACAAGAGTAGTTAATACTTTCATAATATTGACTGAATAGTTAAAATCCTGTATAATATATTAGTTAATAGGGTTTATATGACTAATAACTTTGAAACTAATGAAGATTTTTTTCGAGATTTTTGGCCAACAGTTGATGAAGAAGTCAAAAAAGAAAGGCTTGAGCAAGAGTCATTAATACTCAAAAGAGAAGCAGAAAAAAGGAAGAAGCTAGAACAAGAGCTATTAACACTAAAAAAAAGAGAGCTATATAGAAAATATGCATCATTGGTAACAATGGTTCCATTTGCATTATTTATGGCTATTGAACTGGAAAAAACATGTAGCGATCAGGTATTACTTGGCGTGATAAGTGGCGCGCTAAGCCACACTATATTACCTTTCATGGTCCTATCTCTTATTTGTACGCTATATTTAATTTACAATAATAGGAAAATAGCACAAAAAGAACGAGAGTTGGAAAATATTGAAAATGGAGAGGAAGTAAAGGAAAAAGAGCACAATATTTCTGATATAGGTCAGTGTTTGATCTATATTGAGGCTATAACAACTGCACTGGTTATTGTAGGTATGATAATGGGTGAAGCATCGTCACTTGAAGCAGCAGAGGATGCAATTTTATTTCTTGCCAATGCAATTGCTTTTCTTGCAACTCTTGTTTCTTATATTGATGAGCATGAAAAAAATAAGAAAAAGGAAACAGAAAAATCTAATCTTGATGAGAAATCTAGCAAGAAAACTAGCAATATGTCTGTAGCCGGATTGGCGCTTGCTGGTTCTTCTATATTTTTAATAAGAAGGATAATGTTAATGGCGTTAACATCGTCCTTAAATCCTGCTGTTGGGCCTACTTTAGGCTTGATAGGTATTGCACTTTTTATGGTTATACAGATATTAACTATACGTTCCTATAGCAAGACGCTGAAAGATCCAAAAGTGGAAGGACAAGGTAAATCGAGGAATGCAGGTAGTTCTGACCGTAGTTATAAAGAGGAAGGGCCGGCTATTGCCTAAGAAATTTATTTATTTAAGTAATATTTAGGTCTATACTTTATTTTGATCGAAAAAAATCTTATGTATAAGACTTTAATCACGTGCTTTATTTTCCTAATTTGCTCCTTTACACAATCGTATGCGGATGATCTTGAAAAAACTGAAACTGAACTATATGAAGAAGCAGTTGAACTTTTTGACCAGAAAAAATATAAACAAGCTATTAGAGCATTTCAAAAGATAGAGGATTTGTATCCTTTCTCTTATTGGGCAAGGAAAGCAAAATTATTATCTGGTGTGTCTCATTATAATATGGGTAACTATAGCAGTGCTGCAAGTGATATGGATGATTATATATATGTTTATTCAAATGGTGAAGATTTACCATATGTATACTACTTAAGAGTATTATCTTATTACATGCAAATTAATAAAGTGCAACTTGGACAGCAAACTGCATATAAAACTTTAGAGCTGGCTACAGAGTACATTAACCTTTTCCCAGACAGCGAATATATAGATGAGATCAAGGAAAAAGCAAAATTAATCACAGAACATATATCAACAAAAGAGTATTCTATCGGTAAATTTTACTTGAGGCGTGGTGAATATTTAGCAGCAATTAAGCGTTTCCAGAATATAGCAAGCTATAAGGATTCTAAATATTTTTCTAAGTCTATTAACTATTTAATAGCAGCCCATTCAGCTCTTGGCCTTGACTCAGAAGCTGAGCAGTATGAAAGTATGTTATTAGCAGAAAACCTGCAAGATGCCAAGCCAGAGGATTGAAAATTTGCTTTAGCTTTTTCTATGCTTTGATATATAATTTAGGTTTTTAACTATTTGAATATGGCTGGTCATTCACAATTTTCAAATATAAAACACCGGAAAGGTGCTCAGGATGCAAAGCGCTCTCAAAAATTTACGAAGCTGATTAGAGAAATAACAGTTGCTGCAAAGCAAGGGCTACCCGATCACGAACTCAACCCGCGCCTTCGCTCTGCTATATTTGCTGCACGCAAGGAAAATCTACCAAAAGATAAAATAGAAACAGCAATAAAAAATGCAACTGGTAACGTTGCTGGAGAAAATTATGAGGAAATCCAATATGAAGGTCATGGGCCTTCTGGCACTGCACTCATTGTCCATGCCTTGACTAATAACCGCAACCGTACTGCTTCCGAGGTACGTTATATCTTTTCTCGTAAAGGTGGAAATTTAGGAGAAACAGGAAGTGTTAGTTACCTTTTCGATCATGTAGGCTTAATCGTCTATAAAGCAGAGGGTGTGAATTTTGACGATTTATTCAGTCATGGAATCGAATTAGAAGTATTGAATGTTGAGGAAAATGACAAAGAAGGATTACACGTTATAACTTGTGAAATAAAAGATTTTGGTAAAGTACGCGATGCCTTTTATGCAAAATTCGGAGAACCAGAACTTGCTCGTCTTTCATGGCAGCCAAAAGATCTGATTGAAATTAGCGATAAAGAGTTGATTGATAAATTATCTGCCTTGGTTGAAGAGCTAGAAGATAATGATGATGTACAGTATGTGGAAGGTAATTTTACTTTTGTTGATGCTGTTTAAATGATGAAGCTGATTGTATTTATGCTGCTCTTTATCTTACCGTTATATACCACTGAAACATCAACAGATCTTGCGCAGTATGCAGCCAGTGCCTCTTTTTCTTGTCATCCCAGTGCCCAGACACTGGGATCCAGCAAAATTCAAGCACACTATGCAACATTTTCGGTAAAATTACCAGAAAGCTGGATTCCAGTGTCAGCTACTTACATAACAGGAAGAGATTTTGAGGTAACAGAAAGTAACGTAGGAAACCTAACACGTGATAGAAGATTATTATTCATATCCAGCACCATAAAATCTTCCTTTTTTGCCACGGGAATTGAGCAAGGGCTGGCGCCAAATACAGTGGTGAAATTGATCAACATATATAAAGATTTCGGTATTGATTTTAAAAAAGACATTGTGCCGAAGAGTAAATTGGAGGTTCTTTTTGAGAGATTGCCTAATAATCAGAAGACTGAAGAAAAGGTTTTATATGCTTCACTGACAATAAACAAGAAAGCTATTAGTTTATATCATTATAAATCGCAAGACGGCAAAGAAAGGTATTTTAATAATGAAGGAATAAGCTTAAAAAATGGCGAAATTTTTGCAAATCCTTTAAATGGAGATTATCGCGTATCCTCGAAATTTGGCAATAGAAAGCATCCTGTTCGCGGTAAAACTGCTTTTCACAAAGGAGTGGATTATGCAGCTAAACTTGGCACTCCCATATACGCTGCTGCAGAGGGTGTGGTAGAATATATAGGAAAGAATGGTGGCTATGGAAATTACATCAAAATAAAACACAAAAATGAATATTCAACCTGTTATGCGCATATAAGTAGATTTAGTGGCGATATAAAGTTAGGCTCTAAAGTAAAGCAGGGGCAGGTCATCGCTTATGTTGGTAGCACTGGTGTTGCAACAGGACCCCATTTACATTACGAAGTTATATATAATGGCAAACACATCGATCCGCTTACGATAGCGCATAAAACTGAAGTAAAATTGCCTGATCATGAATTAAGAGAGTTTAAACTATTTGTAAATAAGATAAATAAAACGATCAACAGAGAGGATTCAAGTGAAAAAGAAGTTTAAAGACAATATGGATAAGAATACGATAAACGATAGAAATTTAAGTCAACTCCGGTTTTTTCCTGTACTAATAGCGCTAGGATTAATTTTATCGCTGCTTTTTTTGGCATATGACAGCACAATTGCGCTTGGAGTTGCTGCTGTTTCAATTTTGACTTTTCTTCAAGGATTTTTTATTAATGACCCTAATGAAGCAAGAGTGATAGAGTTTTTTGGTCATTATATTGGAACTTATTTTAAGTCTGGAATATGTGTAACGCTTCCCTTTTCAAACAAATATATAGTTTCCCTAAAATTTCAGAATATTAACACAGAAAAAATAAAAGTTAATGATGCAAACGGAAGTCCAATAGAGATTTCTGCAGTAATTGTTTGGAGAGTAAACAGCCCGGCAAAGGCGTATTATAATGTTAACAACTATCACGAATTTGTTTTTGTACAAAGTGACTCAGTAATAAGAGAATTAGCAAGCAATTATCCGTATGACAGCGAAAGCGATGAGGAGTCTTTACGTAAAAATTCTGATAAAATTTCAGATGAATTGCGGTCAATGTTACAACAAAGATTAGATATTGCAGGAATTGAGATTACAGAAGCAAGAATATCGCATTTGGCGTATTCGTCCGAGATTGCACAAGCAATGTTAAGGCGTCAACAAGCACATGCTATCACTTCGGCAAGAAGGCATATAGTGCAAAATGCAATAGGAATTGTCGAGGAAGTAATAGCTCATTTTGAAAAAAACAAAAGCTTACAATTAGATGGCAAGCAAAAGGTTCAATTGATAAATAATTTGTTGGTTGCCCTAATCTCTGAGCAAGATGCACAACCGACGATTAGTTTAGATAATAATTAGCATAGAAGCCGATTGGGTTTCATAAATGCAAGTCACTATTAATTTCTTGATTAATAGACTAAATGATGTTATAAATTACACGCATTAGGGGTGCTCTAGAAAAGCTGAGAGTACATAAAGTACAACCCTTTGAACCTGATATTGTTAAAGCAAGCGTAGGAAAATGTATGTATATAAATATTGAAGAATGCTTCGGCTTCATTGCGTTAATTGCATCTCTAATTGGATTATTACCTCAAGTATATAAAGCATATGTCACTAAACTTACTCGTGATGTGTCAATGCTAATGTTGGTGAGCTGTCTTATTTGTTCGTTGTCTTGGCTATGCTGTTTGTCGTGGTGCAACTCTTGGGGTGTTTTGCAGTGTTGCTGAATCAGTGGTCAGTATAATATCAATTATTCAAAAGTGTTATTACGATGCAAAATCTGCACGAGGCGATTTATAATAATACTTTATGCTGTAGTACACAGCAACAATATCGTTCTATTGTTGTGCTAAATACCCCAGTTATGGATTAACCAACGAAGTAAAGCTGAGAAATACAGGGCTTTTTCGATTGCATTGAATAAGAAATGAGGGTAGAAAAAATATGTACCAAGAAATTTACTGTGGATCTATGCCGAGTGTGCTCAAGTTCAAATTTGTTTTTTAGGCAGCCAAAAACCGTTTCAACAATCGATCTTTTCCCTAGTAAAATCTTCTCTTTCAGCGAAATCAGTGCATTTTTCATACCTTTTTTCACTTTAGTGACGAGTTTTAGACCTCTATCGAATAGTTTCTCAAAGAGCTCTTTCTTTATATAGCCCTTATCTCCAAACAAAAGTCCAGTTAGTTTTTTGGTTAGAGTTGGTACAGGTTTTCTGTCATCGACGTTACCTCTGGTTAGCGTAACACCTTGAATTTCACCTATTTCATTGATTACTACATGTAATTTAAAACCAAAAAACCAGCCGTAAGTATTCTTTCCTAACTCTGCTAATCCTTTGAAAACCTTATTTCTTGAGATTCTTTTTCGATGGCATACTGCTATTGAAGTAGAATCTATGTAGGAAATCCCGGTCATTTTTGCTTGTTCACAAAACCATTGCAAAAGTAATGCTAAATACCACAAAACTCGCGGCTTTAAGGCAATAAATCTGTGATATGAAGGCAGCTTTGAAAACTCTGATCTATAGAATAACTGAAGATAACAAAGATAAAAAGCCTTGAAGTTTTTACATGGTGATTTATGGTATAATAGGATTATGGTTAGAATTTCTGAGTGCGCTATTTCTGGTACTCTGGTTGGTTTTTTGCCGTTTGATAAGAACCTATTTGCAAAATTATCATCTACCGCACGACAAAAATCCTCGACGCAACAGTACAGTTCTGTAATATCTTTCTTCATGGGTAACCTCTTATTATTACTAAAATACTCGAGTTTACCCTGTTTCCCTCTTCTTAGTTATACTTTTATCTATTTTCTAATCCATAACTGAGGTTAAATGGGGAAATACCCGATTTATCGTTTTTTGAACGAGGTATACCTATTATTGCTGTGGATGGAGGAGCAAACAAGCTTCTATCAATTGGTGTACAGCCTGACCTTGTAATAGGAGATTTAGATAGTATAAATCCGAATTTACGTGCTAGTTTAAATACAATATATCTGCCTGATCAAGATTATTGCGACTTTTCTAAATTCATAGCCGATTTAAAGACAATGAAGTTGCTGCCGTCGATAATATAGCACTTCTCATAATAATCCGAACAGACATAGAAAGGCAGAATCAACAGCATGACGAAAAGACTTGAATAGAGGAATGTTTTTCCTGACTCTGTTTTTTATAGCAAACCAATGATGTTCAATTTTGTTAAAATCTGGAGAATACGGTGGCAGATACAAAATTTCTGCACCAATCCCTTTAGCAAGCTTAATGATCTTATCAGACTTATGAAAAGTAGCATTGTCAAGAATGACAGTTTGTCCAGGTTCCAAGGTCGGTATCAAAAATTGCTCAAACCATCCATTAAAAATATCCATATTACAGTGGCCTTCAAAGGTTAATGGAGCAACTATTTTTCTTTCACTTAAAGCTGCAATCATACTGATTCGTTGAGTTTTCTTCCCAGATTTTAGGGCATAAAACCGCTGTCCCTTCTGACAATATCCATAGGGGTAGTCTTCAGTGTTGTCAATGCCAGACTCATCTATATACACTAAGTTTTTAGGTTCTTTTGTTGCTATAATTTTCAAGAATTTAGCACGTTTTTCTTCGCTTCTTTCCTTGTACCCATAGGTCTTTTTTTGCGTGTAAATCCAATTTTTTTCAGGGCTCGGTGGATAGTTTGGATACTAACGTTGCTCCAAAGTTTAGCCATTTCCAATAGAGTCTTTCCTCCGTTTTCTCTGGCAAATTTAGCAAAGGCATCCCAGTCGGTAATTTTGTGATTGTAACCTCCATTTCCAAGTTTTTTTGATTGAAAGTCACCTGTTTCTTTTCTTCTTTGCTGCCACTCCCACAAAGTAGTTCGTCCAATTTTAAATCTTGCTGCCACTGTTTCTCTGCTTTCTCCCTCGTCTAGAGCTTCCATTGCTTTTTTCCTTAAGTCATAACTATATGCTGCTGGCATACCTACCTTCACTACTACAAATCCTTATTTTACCTTATTTGGACTATTATGAAAAGTACTATAACAGGTATTACTGGAGGAGCAATTGATCACATATTACAAAATATTAACGTTTTTCTAAACCTCAGTTATGGATTAGAAAATAGATAAAAGTATAACTAAGAAGAGGGAAACAGGGTAAACTCGAGTATTTTAGTAATAATAAGAGGTTACCCATGAAGAAAGATATTACAGAACTGTACTGTTGCGTCGAGGATTTTTGTCGTGCGGTAGATGATAATTTTGCAAATAGGTTCTTATCAAACGGCAAAAAACCAACCAGAGTACCAGAAATAGCGCACTCAGAAATTCTAACCATAATCCTATTATACCATAAATCACCATGTAAAAACTTCAAGGCTTTTTATCTTTGTTATCTTCAGTTATTCTATAGATCAGAGTTTTCAAAGCTGCCTTCATATCACAGATTTATTGCCTTAAAGCCGCGAGTTTTGTGGTATTTAGCATTACTTTTGCAATGGTTTTGTGAACAAGCAAAAATGACCGGGATTTCCTACATAGATTCTACTTCAATAGCAGTATGCCATCGAAAAAGAATCTCAAGAAATAAGGTTTTCAAAGGATTAGCAGAGTTAGGAAAGAATACTTACGGCTGGTTTTTTGGTTTTAAATTACATGTAGTAATCAATGAAATAGGTGAAATTCAAGGTGTTACGCTAACCAGAGGTAACGTCGATGACAGAAAACCTGTACCAACTCTAACCAAAAAACTAACTGGACTTTTGTTTGGAGATAAGGGCTATATAAAGAAAGAGCTCTTTGAGAAACTATTCGATAGAGGTCTAAAACTCGTCACTAAAGTGAAAAAAGGTATGAAAAATGCACTGATTTCGCTGAAAGAGAAGATTTTACTAGGGAAAAGATCGATTGTTGAAACGGTTTTTGGCTGCCTAAAAAACAAATTTGAACTTGAGCACACTCGGCATAGATCCACAGTAAATTTCTTGGTACATATTTTTTCTACCCTCATTTCTTATTCAATGCAATCGAAAAAGCCCTGTATTTCTCAGCTTTACTTCGTTGGTTAATCCATAACTGGGGTTCTAAGTACAGGTAGTATCTTTTACACACCTTCGCCTCCTATGATGGGTTACACTTTGCAAAAAGGTATTACCCATTTTTTTCTTTGCCAAAAAATACTAAAATATCTTTACTTGGTATACCAAGAGCTCAAATATCAACCAAAGGATTAAAATGGGAACTGTACCTTAGTGACCTTGCTTTTCCAGGAAAGAATTCTTGCTTTAATCGAAGTTTAGGCAATAAGTTATCTATAGAAGTACACAGTGGTATATGTTTGGCGATGGTTTATTTAGAAGCAGTAGATGATGCTGCAAGACATCATGTGCGTCAAGTTAAGAAGTAAATAGACTTCTTGCATAACCCAAACTAAGTAGAAAAAAGGTATCATCCGAGTAGCTGACACTGGTTCCTTTATGAGGGCAGTACTGGAATGACAGCAGTCCTACGTCATACCGCCGCGGCGCTAACATGTAGCGGGATGTTTAGCTATAAACATTAAGAAATTTACCAAATAAAAAAAAGGCAAAAGAAGCCCGATCATTGTTTGTTTTCAGTATCGGCGTTCTTTAAGTCTTAAACACTGCAATTTAGCTGCTTTTAAGTGCAACTCACCTTAGTTTAAATGTTTAAGAAATTTACTAAGCAGAAAAAAAGGCAAAAGATATCCCGTGTTAGCTAGTTGTCACTCTCTAATCCTGCAAATCGGCGTACTATACTGTCTTAAACAGCGCGTTTCAGCTTGAAAACCCAGAAATGTTGTGAAGACATAAGGTGCACATAGTGCAAAAAATTAAAAATAAGACGCCAATCACGTAATACTGTTGTCGTTTAATCTGCACAGATTGAAGATAAATGAATACCTTCAGTATCATGATAAGGGGGTTGGCGGAGGATGTCAAGGAAGTTTTTTCGTTTCTCAACGCGCTGCCAAAAGTTTGTTATGCAAGAATGCATAGTATTTCTCACAGATTCATTTAAACTTAATCAAGTAGGAGTATTATTAACGCGAAAAGGGTTCAATTAGAGACTTAAGTGATATGGCGCGTGAGGAAGATATAAACCAATTAGTAGAAAATGGATTTGATATTAACTCAAAAGATACAAGTGGAATCACTCTCTTGCATAAGTTCACAAAAGAAGGTGATTTAGTTGGAGTAAAATCATTGCTAGAGCACGAAGCTGATTTTAATGTCGTAGACAACGAAAATAGAAATCCACTGCATTACGCCATTATGCATGGACACAAGAAAATTGCTAAACTTTTTGTTAATCAACTGACAATCAATTCCAGGGATAAAAACGGGTTCACTCCACTGCACCTTGCTGCACTACAAGATGACACGGAATTAATAGATTTTTTGATAACAAAAGGCGCAAAAATTAATGAAAAAGACGCTAAAGAGGGCTATACTCCTCTTCATATAGCTTCACTATACGGTTCTAAAAAAAGCGTCCAAATTTTAATTGATAGCGGAGCAAATCTCGAATGTGAAGATAACAATTTTCGCACTCCTTTGTTTTTAACTATCTATCAATGCACTGCACATTATGACAGCAGAGCAGAAATTATAGAATATCTGATAAAAAAAGATGCAAATATAGAAGCCAAAGATGCAGAAAATAACACTACGCTTTTCCTAGCAGCGTATAACAACAAAATGCAAATAGTTAAACTTATTGCAAAAAGACAGCAAGCAAGTAACGATAAAATTAAACTTAAAGAGTTTTTTTGCACAAAAAACAACCATGGTTTTGATGCATTAGATTGCGCTATTGAGCATAATAATAGAAAAATGGTAACATTTCTTGTATCAAAAGGAATAGATGCAAATGATCAAGATTTTAATGGCAACGCCAGGCTGCATAAGGCTAGCCATAATGGTAACACTAAAACAGTTAAGCTCTTATTGAAGCTTAAGGTAAACGTTAATGCTGTTACTAAATGTAACAGAACTCCCTTGCTACTCGCAGTTAAAAAAGGCCATACAAAAATTGTGAAAATGTTATTGGAAGTTAGAGCCAATATGAACATTTGTGAGCAACAGGGTTACACACCTCTACATCTTGCTGTTCAAAAGGATTATTTTGATATAGCTCAGCTGTTAACAGAAAAAGGTGCAGACTTGAGCATTAAGTGTAATAACGGTCATACCGCAATAGATATGTTCATTAGCAAGGCTCATAGCAAAAAAAACATCGAAGAAAATTACAAAAAATTTTGTAGATTTTTGATGCTTTACCTGAAAGAGCTACATAGTAAACACAAAGCCTGTTGTATACTTTCAACCTTAGCTCTAAGCTTAACAATAATAGGCTTACCATTTATTTTTAAGCCTATTATTAAATATAGAGAAAGAAATAAAATATATAAAAAAACTAAGGCTATGCTGGTCTACATTTAAGTACAAGAGGGGCATACAAAAAAACATATAGCCAAAGCTAATATACGGCAATTATCTGCTCGATGAAAATGAGATTAAATACATTTTTAATATTTTTATAGAAATCTATTAGTATAGATTTTGTATGCTGTTCTAATGGCTATCTTTAAGTGTTTAATGCTCCTTTTTATTATTTCCTGCACACACCTGCCTACTAAGCAACATCCGACTAACGAAGATCATCATGATATAGGTGAGCACGATTATTCGTTGCAGCAATACAATACCTCTTTGGAGAGTAATGAACCGGCAATACCAGAGATTATTCCTTTACCAATAGAGTTTCCTGATCTCACGACCAGTAGTCAGCTTATTTCTATTAATGTTAGCGAAGAAGTATCAGTAAAGGATTTGCTGATTGAGATAGGAAAACTTTCTGACATTAACTTGGATATAGATCCAAAAATATCAGGTAATATTATTTTAAAGCTGAAAGATAAGAGTATAAACGAAGTAATTCAGAGTATAGCAGATAGCGCCAAACTGCGTTACTCAACAAGTAACGGTGTAATTAGAATTGAGCAGGACTTGCCATACGCGCAAAATTATTACGTAGACTTCATTAATATTCAACATTCTGCTCAAAGCAGTTTCGTCATTAGTAACAATATTACTAACAGTGATGGAAGTAACGTTGATAGGGACTACAACAACGTTATGAAGTCTCAATATAGTAGTGACTTATGGAATTCATTAGAAAAAGGCTTGAATGCAATAATGGATGTTAACGGGGTGGATGATGGCGAATTCCTTTCATCCAACAGAGAAGCTGGTGTTATTATTTTGAATGCTAGAAAAGATATTCATAAAGCTGTTGAAGAATATATTAATAAGGTTAAGAAGTTAGCGTCTTCTCAAGTAATGATAGAGGCAAAAATAGTTGAAGTTGTGTTAGATGACAAATACCTTTCTGGTATAAACTTAAATGATTTACGCGATGGAACTAAGTCTATAATAAATCAAGATAACTCCATTATTAACCTAGCAATGAACTTTGATGTGAGTGATCTAGGAGATTTAGTAAAAAATTTAGACAAATTTGGCACTTCAACCGTAATTTCAAGCCCCAGAGTACATGCTATAAATAATCAGCAAGCGATGATTTCATTCACTAAAAACCATATTTATTTTACTTCCGATATACAAAAAGATACTAGAAATTCTAATCAGACCTTAATTACCAAGATGAATAGCGTTCCAATAGGTGTTGTGCTAATAATCCACCCAAGCATTAACATTGATACTAGTGAAATATTCATGGATATACATCCAACTTTATCAAGAATTAACGGCTACGTTAAAGATCCAGATATAGAGTACATCGCACAGCAGAGTAAAATGAAATTAAATAGCGACATTCCAATTGTTGAAATCAGAGAAATGAACTCTATGTTAAAAATCAAGAGCGGTGAAATTATGGTAATCGGTGGGCTTATAGAACATAGAGAAGATAAGCAAAGCTTATTGCACCAGAAGTCAAAAAGGCTAGCGAATAACATTAGAACAGTAGAAACCGTCATCTTTTTAAAAGCAACAATAGTACCAACATTTGGTTTGTTAGATAGAAAAGATAAGAATTTGTATATATTGAATAATTACTAAAAATTAAATATCAAACCAATTTCAATATTGTGAGTAGATATTTCATCTGCAATGGGTGTCGGAATGCTAAAATAACGATAGCCGAGAAAGGTTTTTACTTCTGGGATTATTGAATAGTTCATACCAAGCTTTATTTGATAAGCAAACCAAGGAACATTAAGTGGCATTGAATTTTGGGGTGACCCATTAATCTTTTTTAATCTAAAAACTGTTGGTCCTATACCAAGACCAATGTACGGAGCAAATTGCGTATTTTGAATGTTGGGGTTATAATAAAGGTTTAATAAAAATGCAAACACGCTTGCTGATTTATCAAATATCGGAGGAGAATTACTATCTTCAATATTGACTTTAGAATACATGGCTTCAAGATCAATTTTACCATTTTCTCCAGCATAGTAACCTAAAGACATGCTGCTAAACCACTGGAAATCAATTTTACCGTTAAACTTCTGTATACTCTCAATTTCATCCACTAATCCCTCTTTGATAAACACTGATACTAATTTTTCTTGCAAAGAAAGATTAGGATTAGCTGTATTGATTAAATTAATAAACCTTTCTCCTATTGCCTTTATACCCTTTACAAATGTTTCTGAATTATCATGGTATATCTTACCACCGTTAGCACTAACATAAAAATCAAGTTTTTTCGATTTTTCTTTTGTGAGTTGCTCATTATCAGCTCGATCTACAATACGTGACCACATATTTTTCTGATCAGCTACTTGGAGAATAGAAGGTGGACTACTTTCAAGTTCTTGATATTTTAAATCATTTACTAGTATTTCTTTTTCAGTAACCTCTTCAGAACGTATTACACTTTCATTATTGTCTGTTTCTAATTTTAAGGGTTGTATTTGCTCAATGTGTGTATTGTTACTGATATAAGTAATAAAAAAATAGACACATGGAACGAAGATGAAAAATAAAGTAATAGATCTTTTAGTTATCACAAATGAACCCATAATTATCATTTATAGTATAACTACTATATCACATACTTCTTTAATGTACAAAAAATTAAGGTAAGGCCAACTATGTTTTTTTTTAATTTGTGTGATTCATAGAGGTTATTACAATAAAAATGTAAAATAAAAATTTGGACTTGTGTATTA
The DNA here is from genome assembly GCF_936270435.1 of Wolbachia endosymbiont of Oedothorax gibbosus. Taxonomy (NCBI): domain Bacteria; kingdom Pseudomonadati; phylum Pseudomonadota; class Alphaproteobacteria; order Rickettsiales; family Anaplasmataceae; genus Wolbachia; species Wolbachia endosymbiont of Oedothorax gibbosus. The sequence continues at coordinate 1,372,233 of NZ_OW370567.1, read as the reverse complement.
AACATATAGACTTAAAACCACTATTAGTATCTTTTTTTTATACTCTATGTCACCTATTTTTTGCCACTCCTCTGCTATCTATTTAGTAGCGCTCTCTATGAGAGAAAGCGTATTATCTATTCCGTAAAGCTTTATAAAGGATCCCATTCTTGGACCTGTTTTTTGGCCAAGTAACGTTTCATATAATAGCTGAAACCAATCACGTAAGTTGGTGTAATCATATTTTTTTCCAATAGAAAATACCTGAGATTGAATTTCTTCAGCAGTAGCAGTTATAGATAGAGAATGTAAAGTGTTCTTCAAATCTAGTAACGCTTCTTTCTCTTTTTCATTTGGAGTTTTATATGATTTCGTTGGTTTGATAAAATCGTGGTAATACTTTACTGCAAAGTCTGAAAGTCTATCAAGCATTTTATTATTTTCTGGTGTAACGTTCGGTGCATAAGAGGATATAAAACCCCATAAGATCTCTTTGTTTTCTGCGTTACAGGCCACTGCTAGGTTTAAAAGTAGTGAGAAATTTATGCCTGAAGTTTCTATATTGGGAACATTGCCCTGGTGAATGTGCCAGGCAGGGTTTGCTTCTGATGGCAATTTTGTCGTTAAAGCTTGCTTGCGCTCCTCAAATACATTCGAGTATTCTGCGGTGCTCACCTGCGCTTCTCCTAAAAATTTCTCATCATAACCAGGTTCTGTATGAAATTTACTATTTGTGTTTCCCCCGTTGTTCTCGTTGTAACGTCTTACAAATTCTAAATATTCATCAGTTGATTTTGGTATCACATCAAAATATAAACGTTTAGCTTTTTTAGGACTCTGAAAAATGTACAATGCTAAGCTCTCTGTTGGTGCGTAAGTTAACCACTCTTCAATTGAAATGCCATTTCCTTTTGATTTTGATATTTTCTTTCCTTCTTTATCAAGGAAAAATTCATAGCAAAATAGGAGCGGTGGCTTTTCTCCAAGTATTTCACATATTTGACTTGAGAGCACAGCAGATGGAGTTAAATCTTTTCCGTGAGCTTCATAATTTACTCCAAATGCGGCCCACCTCATTCCCCAATCAGGTTTCCATTGCAGTTTACATTTTCCTTTTGTCACTGGAACTTCTATTTTTTCCCCGTTTGGGTCTTCATATGTGATTGTTCCTTTATCTGTATTTGTTTCAATTACTGAAACTTGTAAAACTTGAGAAGTTTTTGGGCATATTGGCAAGAATGGACTATAAGTCTGCTGTCTTTCTTCCCGAAATGATGGAAGCATTACGTCCATCACTTTATCATAATTTTTCAGCAAGAGTAAAAGTTTTTCATCGTAAACGCCAGATTTATAACACTCTGTTGCACTCCTGAACTCGTATTCAAATTCAAACATATCAAGAAATTTACACAACAATGAATTCATATGATGACCATAACTCTGATGAGTGCCAAATGGATCAGGTATCATAGTTAGTGGTTTATTTAAGTGCTCTCTTAGCATCTCTTGATTTGGCACATTATCTGGTATTTTTCGCAAACCATCCATATCATCTGAAACTGCAATGATTTTGGTTTTTATACCAGGAGCTATTTTTTTTAATGCATTTACAATAACTGTAGTGCGGAAAACCTCTCCAAAGGTTCCTATGTGGGGTAAACCAGAGGGTCCATAACCAGTTTCAAATATTATTTCTTTTTTATTAGGAAACTCTTGCAATATTTTTTCTGCTTCTTGAAATGGCCAACTTGTCATTATCGGGATTAAATAATGTATCTTAACTTAAAGTGCTACTAGTTTCAATGGATTTTTAATATAATGATATAGTATTAGTGTTAGAGCTATTATTAGAAGGTTAAAGATATGTCCACAGGTAGTATACAAACAGATCAATTATTTAAAGGTCTTACAAGACCTGCAATGCTCTTTGGTGTGAGTTATATGTTTGCAATATTAAACGTCCTGATTTGCATGCTAATTTTCATTAATTCAAATGATTTAAGAGTGATTCTCTTAATGTTACCAGGTATACATGGACTTGGTTATATAGCTTCTGCAAAAGAACCGTTGTTTATTGAATTATTTATGGTAAAATTGGGAAAGTGCTCGAAATGTTTAAATCGTTTTTATCATGGAGCCAATTCTTATGATATTGCTTAACGTTGTGTGATGCTGAGGTTTAGGGCTGTTCAATCAAAGAATAAATCTACTCTGAGCAGGGAAGTTCACGCTGCTGAATTTATTCCTTATTCTTGCTATTGGAATAGCACAACCTTGATGACAAAAGAAAATTGGTTGGTTAAGGTTATAAAATTAAGTGGCTTTGCATTTGAAACCGCCGATGACGAGGATTTAGTCATACAGAACAACATCAGGAATCAGATGCTAAGAAGCATTTCATCTCCGGCATTTAGTTTGTATTTTCATACTATCAGACGTAAGAAAAATATTTTTTCTGATGAATTTGCAAGTCAAGGTTTGCCGAATTTTTTCGCTAATCACGTAAATCTAAAATGGAGAGAAAAACACGCAACAAGGCAATCATTTATTAATGACCTATACATTACGATTATCCGTAGAGCGGACACAAAAGGAGTAGAATTTTTGTCACATCTACTAAAAAAATTCGGACATGTAACTTCAAAACATGCTTGGGAAAGTGATATACGTGCCACGTATGAAGATTTAGAGGAAACGACAAATCGTGTAGTGACAAGCCTTAGAAATTATTCGCCTAAAATTCTTGGAGTAAAAGAAACTCCAGATGGTTTGTTCTGCGAAATAATGGAGTTTCTATCTAGAATCGTAAATTGTGGCTTCGTTACAAATACGCTTTTTCCGCTAAGAACTGAAATATCAAGATACTTACCAGTACATAGGTTATTCTTTGGCCGTAAGATGATACAGGTTGTGACTCATAATGAGAGTAAATATGCTGGAATAATTAGTATCAAAGAATATGGAAATCATACTTCTGCAGGAATGCTTGATTCGTTTTTACAACTTCCTTACGAGTTTATAATTACGCAATCTTTTCAATTTATAAACAGGCAAATGGCGATTGGAAAAATGCAGATACAGCAAAATCGAATGATACAGTCTGCAGATAAAGCTATTTCTCAAATAGCAGAAATTTCTCAAGCGCTTGATGACGCAATGAGTGGTAAGATTGCGTTTGGTCAACATCACCTGACTATTTTATGTATAGAAAAAAGTCCTAAATCATTGGATAACGCTCTGTCGTTGGTAGAATCAGAGCTTTCTAATTGCGGTGTTTACCCTATCCGTGAGAGAGTTAATCTTGAACCAGCATTTTGGGCGCAAATTCCTGGTAATTTCGATTATATAGTGAGAAAAGCTACAATAAGTAGTCTTAATTTGGCTGGATTTGCATCTCAACATAATTATCCTACTGGCAATAAATTCAATAACCACTGGGGAGATGCTGTTACAGTTTTTGACACGACATCTGGTACTCCATTTTTTTTCAACTTTCATATAAGGGATGTTGGACACACTATGATAATTGGCCCAACCGGCGCTGGTAAAACTGTTTTAATGAATTTCTTGTGTGCCCAAGCGATGAAGTTTTCTCCAAGGATATTCTTTTTTGATAAAGATCGCGGTGCAGAGATTTTCTTAAGAGCACTTAGTGGTATCTATACTGTAATAGAACCAAGAACTAAAACAAATTTTAATCCTTTGCAACTTGATGACACCTCTGATAATAGAACATTTTTAATGGAGTGGATAAAGTCTTTAATTTCGGTATATAATGATAAATTTACTTCAGAAGATATTGCACGAATTAATGATGCAATTGAAGGAAATTTTAAATTAAGAAAAGAAGACAGGTTCTTGAGAAACCTCGTACCGTTTTTAGGGCTTGCAGGTCCTGATACTCTAGCTGGGGCAATATCTATGTGGCATGATAATGGTTCTCATGCTGCAATATTTGACAATAAAGAAGATTTGCTAGATTTTTCACGAGCAAGAGTATTTGGTTTTGAGATGGCTAGCTTGCTCAAAGATCCTGTTGCTCTTGGACCGGTCTTAATTTATTTATTTCATAGGATTAGTATATCTCTTGATGGCACTCCATCTATTATCGTTCTTGATGAGGCATGGGCATTAATAGATAATCCAGTTTTTGCGCCCAAGATAAAAGACTGGTTGAAAGTGTTGAGAAAGTTAAATGCTTTTGTGATTTTTGCTACTCAGAGTGTTGAGGATGCAAGTAAAAGTGCTATTAGCGATACGCTTGTACAACAAACAGCGACACAGATTTTTTTACCAAATCTGAAAGCTACTAGTGTCTATCGGGATGTTTTTATGTTAACTGAACGTGAATATATATTAATTAAGCACACAGATCCAAGTACTAGATTCTTTTTGGTGAAACAGGGAGTTAATGCTGTAGTAGCTAGAATAGACTTAAAAGACCTGGATGATATAATCAACGTATTATCCGGACGTGCAGAAAGTGTTCTATTGTTACACGATATATTAAATGAAGTTGGGGACAACCCAAAAGTATGGTTGCCTATATTTTATCAGAAGGTAAAAAATGTTTAAGACTAAGCTGTCATTGCTATTAATTGCGATATTTTTACTAAATATAGACTTTTTACTCTCATATCCAGTGCTTGCAGATGGAGTAAGTGGTACTGACAAGACAGAATTTGTTAGCAGATTTAATTCCACTGGCAGCTTTAGCCGTGCCTCTAACCCTGATTGTGGAGCGTTTAAAACGGCTGCGGCACTTGCTGGAATAGCGATTGCTGTTGGTGCAATATTTACTGGCATTGTTTTGATTGTCTCTTCCGCTGGTGTATTTACTGCTATTGTTATTGTTGGAATGATAGCTGCAATTGTTGGAGTCTGGAAAGCGATAGGAGGACTTGTTGTTTGTGAACATAGTTTTGTTAAACACCCAGTTGCACGTGACCATGATGGAAAATATAAAAACTTTAAATTAAAAGATACAGGTTATAGTGTCTACACAGATAAAAATTATCAAAAAGAAGACGAATATTTTTCTGCATTACAAGGAAAATCAGGAAAAGATGGAAAACAAACAGAAAAAGAGATTTTAGACTCTAACAACTCGGATACTATGAATAACGAATATAAGAATTATTTTTGGCCAAAAAACGGTGTGCAATACAGTGAATATATAGAAGTATGTCATCGAAACCCCTTAACGTTTGGTAATCTTTTTGGTGATATAGACTTTAATGTCAGGGAGAAAGATACTGGATATGAAGGTGGGTCATGGTCCCCAAGAGTTGATGGTGATTTGCAGTGTAAAGTTCTCAAAGCAGGACAGAGCGAACCCATACATGGATCAACATTTAAAGCAGTGAAAAAAATGGGCAGATTATGTGTGGAGTTAGCAAGTGTGAGAATGCTTGGTATCGAAATGACTCCTTGGCCGCAAGGGGTTGATATGGGATGCACAGAATTGCCACCTGACCCGATTGCTCCTATGTGTGAAAAATCTGTGATGATATTCAAAAATAAAGATGGTACAGGAAAGGAAGAAGTTCCTATTGACAGAGATGATGATTACAAAACTATTATAAGGGACAAAGAAAAAGAAGGAAAAATTTTTGTAGGTTATAATAATGCCAGTTGCTTTAGCAAGTATATCTCTGAAGCTTGCTACAATCAAGCAGGGAGTAAATCATTAGCTCCTATTCCCGTGACTTCTATGATAGTGCAATGCATTAAGGAATCGTTAGATAATTTAGTTGCAGGTATTGATTCAAGTGGCAGCCCACTTAAGGATAAAGATGGACATAACAAGGGCAGTTTCTTATCTGTAGCACAAAAGAGGTTGAAAAACACTGTAACTGCTGTTTTGGTTCTAGCTTTAGTATTGTTCTCTATAAAAGCCATGTCTGGTGGAGTTCAGAGGCCTCAAGAAATGTACATGTTGATCATAAAATTCGCTTTAGTGATTTACTTCACAACAGGTAGTACCATGTCTCATTATTATGGAGAATTAACTCGTCTCTCAAATGGTTTGTCAGAGATAGTGCTAAAAGCATCATCTGAAAGTAAAGGCATATGTAATTATAACGCAGGTACAGATTATGAATATACTCGTGCAGGAAAGAAGGTATCTTACAGTTATCTTGCACCTTGGGATAGGCTTGATTGTAGAATTTTATTTTATTTAGGTGCCCCTTTAGATGGAATTGGTGGCAAAATTGGTACTGGAGGTGTTGCAACGTTAGCGGTCTTGCTTGGTGCTGCTCCTGTCTTGTTAGTTGCAGGTTCGGTGATTGGTATTATTTTTGCTGGTGGACAGATTTTAATAGCTCTTGTTGCTATATTTATGGCCATTTTGCTGATGATGGTTATTTTGTGGCTGTGCTATGTATTTATTTTATCTCTAGTTGCTTTGAGTGTAATCATCATTTTATCACCTTTGTTCATCCCTATGGTTTTATTCCAACACACCAAAGGATATTTTGACGGCTGGGTGAAAGAGTTGATTACCTATAGCTTATACCCGGTTATCCTTTTTGCGTTTTTGTCCTTTATGTTCATAGCATGTGATAAAATTTATTTTAAAAATTTGAACTTTGAGTCGGACAAGGAATATGAGGATAAAATAAAAGCCTCGGGTGGTAGCAAAAAACAATGGTTTAAATTGAAAGATGGAGAATGTAATAACAATGAAACTACTCTAGCATGTATGATGCAAAACTACAGCTTTAAAAAGAGCAGCATACTTGGTCTATTCGACTTTACATACATGGAGTTTGGCAGCTCTCTCATCGGAGAGTTATTAAAGTTGTGTCTAGTGTTATTCCTCTTTTACCACTTTTTAAACATTCTGCCTAACATGGCTGCTGAACTTGCTGGTAACCATAGAGCAGCACTTGGCTCAGGTCATACACCTGGACAAATGGTGGGCAAAGCTTTATCTGCTGCCAAAGCTGCTGCTGGAGGTGTTGGTCAAGCTGCTGCTGCGGCTGTTAAGAAGGCAAGAGGTACTGGTGGAGGAGGTGGAGATAGTGGTAAAGGTTCCAGCGAAACTATTAACTAAGGTGGCGGTGATGCTAGTTAAGGTAAGTAACAGATGCTTAAACGTTTAAGTAACCAAAACTTGGGTAAGCTATGCATAAGTTTTGTGGTGCTTTTTTTATTGTCTGGATGCGGGGAGGATCACTGTATTAAGCCAGAAAATTTATCAGGTTTGCGTGAAAAACTAGATATAGTGTCAACAGAGCAGAAATGGGTTGATTCTGGTGTCTATATCTCAGATAGAATAAGAGTAACAGAGATTGATATAGCGCCTAGTAAGGTTAATTTTTGTCCTAAGCAGTACGCAGATTTTGCAATTGGGCCTGGGAGAAATGACGTTACATTACCATTTGCACTTGAAGCTGGTGATACGATAAGCTTTAGTGTGATTGGAAGTAAAGTGTGTAAAGATAAAGAGAGTGAGACAAAAATCAGGTATGTAAAAATTGATGAAAGGTGCAGCGAGAAAGAAGAGGAGTATTTTGCACATGTTTTAAATCGAGAAGGATGTCAGGATGGAATATGTCCTAATAAGTACATACGAAGCAATGAATACTGGCTGCATCAAAATGGAAAAGAATATCAGAGTCCAGATTTTTCAAGATCAGATCAAGATAAAAGAAGAAAGGAGATCGAAGATATTGTCAATTCTATAAAACAACAAGGAAAAGATATAGACTGCAGCTCGCTTTCAAGTAATCAAGCAAGCAAGATAGATACATATATTTTAGACCTAACCTGTAAATATGCATGCTTTCTTGATAATCGTGGAGAAAAGCTTTGTTTGCCTAGTCTTGCACAGAATGCTACAAAACGCAATCTGGATACATCCGTTACAAGTGCTTTAAAGCCTATTAATGACGAATCTGTTGGTGAGGCTATTAGTGACATTTTAAAGGATGCAAAAATAGAAACTGATGTTCAATACTTAAGTGTTTATATGGATGGTGTAAAGTTTAAAAATGCGCGATATGGTGGTATATGTACTAGTTGTAATCACGAGATAAGTGATAGCCATGCAATAAACTCAGAATTAATTTTTACGTTAGGTGATGGTACTGGCAAGGGTGGTTTCAACATAAGAGTAACGAAGAACCACAGTCTGGAGAATAGCTTGTATATAAGCGTCTCTGACAAACTTCCTGAACATAAGCCTGGTGAAAACCAAGCGGATATATCTGTAGATATCAGCATGGAAAACTTGAAAGGAAAATTAAAAGACAAAACAGGCACCATATATTACGGAATAAGAGACCATGGCTGCGATTACAAAAATGAAGGTCAGTTTAGCATTAACCTAACAACTAAAGAGCCACCTACAAGAACTTTTAGTGCAATATATAATTTTTTTGATGAGAAAGTGAAAACTGCATTTTTCGGCTCTAATTATAAAGACCCTAACGCAATTCACTCTGATACTAGTCCTGTAAAGTCTCTTTACGAAAGTTTTATAAAATCAAGCAGAACAAATACCATTAGATCCACGATAATATCGCTACTAGTATTATACATAGTCTTGTATACTCTTTATTACTTTTTTGGGTTAACTCATGTTTCTATATATGAGTTTTTAATTATATGCGTAAAGATAGGAATCATTACCCAGCTATTGCAGGATAATAGCTGGAACTTTTTTTATAACAACGCATTTTCTGTGTTTGTTAACACTCCAAGACAACTAATAGAAATAGCAAATTTTAGAGGCACTACATCAAATGTTTTTGAGTTTCTTGATTTGCCGTTGAATAGATTTTTGTCATCGCATTCAGTATTGTTAATAGTATCTCTTATATTTTCCGGCCCTTTGGGCATTGTATCTTTTTGCTTGGTGATTTGGGGGTTAATCACAGTGAGCTTATCTATTCTCAAAGCCTTATTTTCTTTTATTACATCTATAGCAATAGTTGCGTTACTGCTTTCTTTAGCGCCTATTTTTATTATTTGTCTTTTATTTGCGTATACTAGGCAGATGTTTCACAACTGGGTTAAAAATTTAGCAAGATTTGCGATTCATCCAGTAGTGCTTTTAATTTTTATATCACTGATAAGCCAGGTTATGGATTATATTGTGTATTCAGTATTTGATTTTGAAGTCTGCTCTACGTGTATACTTAGTATTAACCTAAAGATTTTTAACCCTTGTATCTTCTATGGTTATGCTTCCAAATATACACCTAATATTACCGCTATGATGGCTTTTGTTATTTTGGGACACGCTATGAAAGCTTTAGTTGAAGCTTCTTCGAAAATATCTGACTCGTTGTTTGGTGTTTATGTGCAAAACGAACTTGGAAAAGAATATCAACAAAGCTTAATGGGAACAGTAGGGTTAGATGAACAAAGCGCTCAAAGAAGAGCAGGAAGTGTTTCTCAACAATCAGGTACGCCAAGTCAAAGGCCTCAAATACCGCAAAGGGCTCAAGGACCTCAAGGGCCTAAGATACCAGGGGGCTCATAATGATAAGTAAAAGATCGTTATTATTTATATTATGTTTCGCAATCACTGGTTGTAACATGGATTGTGTTGAGCCTGGGTTACAGAGCAGAAACACCAGCGTTAATGTGGATGTTCCAGTTCATAAAGCAGATAAGATCCATTGGGTTGATTCTGGTCAGATAATTAGCAAGGGTGAGGAAATCAAATTCACCCTCGATGGATCAGTAAATTTTTGCCCTTTTAAAGAAGACAAAAATCCAAGGAAAGTACTTGTGCCAGCTAGCTTTTGTGCTGATGGTTCAGAACCAGATTATAGTAAAGCTGCAAATATTAACGATGTGCTTAATAATTATGGCGTTGATAAAAAAGACGTAAATGAAAACGAATTGTGCGGCGGTAAAGGATTTGGCAGCAATAGACGTTATGTAGACACTGGAATTAAAGTAAATCCTGGTGACAGGTTAAGTTTCAGCTTAGTTCCCAGAAAAATAACAATTGATTATGACAATTCAGGAGGGAAAGGTATCAGCTTTGATGACAATTGTTATAGAGCTGTAGAAAATGACCGTAAGGAAACTGTATATAAGAAAGCTACAGTGAGTGAAGTACATCAGGGGGGAGAGTTTTTTTGTGATGGTAAAGATGGTACAAAAAATAAAATACAATTTTTACCTCTTGATAAAACAAAAGCAAAGGAAAGCAAAGTGCTAGTTGGCAATGGGTATACCCCATATGATAATAAGGTGCATTTTAATAAAGGTTATATTCAAGACAACGAACCATGGGTATATGGTTCGCTACTTGATTTACGCCGCGCTAAAATAGGATTGAACGAATTATGTGATGGAAAAAGCTGCGATTTTAACGAGGTGAAAAAGTATAACTCTACTAAAATAGGGTTGGATCAACTATGCAAAGGAAAAAATTGCGATTTTAACGAGATAAAAAAGTACAGCTCTTATGAGCTTAATTGTTACTATCAGAACGTGTGCTATACCGAGAAGGGTATATGGAACTATGGTTCAGGTCAAGCAGGAGAACAAAACTGTGTCTCTTCTATAAGGTATAAGAAGTACGATAAAGGAAATAGATGTGATATGTATTCTCACCTTAAAGAGGTTGAAGATAGACTTGAGAAGATTAAGAAAAATAAAGAGGATCCCAAGCAGATTAACGTTGATTTTACATCAAACACTGAAGAAGATATTTCCTGGGCTGAGGCTCTTGTTGCAAAAATTGGTGATCTTGATAATCAAGGTACTGCTAAAGGTATCCAATGTCTTCCAGATAATGAAGTAGGTGCAAGAAAGGATAATGTGTGTTCGCAAATTAGTGATAATTTTAAGGATTTTTCTCTGAAATTAAATAGTGACTATACAGTAAAAAATGTAACATCTGGTAGTAGTGTGATGCTTGCCATTGCAGATTATGGTCACTATGAAGCTAATAGAGGTGGGTACCATGTTAAAGTAACTAGATCATGTCAATACATTAATGGCGAAAAACTGTATATGTATTTGGGTGATGAGCCACCTAAAGATTTGCATGGTGTGGGAACTAATGATTTCAAAGTGGTAGGGGTGAGAGAAAGAGTAAACGGAAAAGATGAGTACACCATATTAGATGTAATAAGCGGAAAACACTTTCAGGATGGAGAATCTAAGAAGATATATTTCGGCATTGATGTAAGCAACGTGGAGAAAGATGATATTACGGACAAAGACGGCAAATATTACGAAAACAATAAGTACACAGTAAATTTATTTCTAAAAAGAAAAATAAACGATTTTATTTCATCAAATATAAACGAGATATTTAAATTTGCAACAGGAGGATTTAAAAACAGTGTTGGCGATTCATATGAAGGATATAGAAAGGGCCTGCTTCAAGGAGTAAGAGCTTTGCTTACTCTATACGTTATATTTACTGTCGTTGGCTATATGCTTGGAACAATACAGCTAAGTAAATTTGATTTCATTGTAAGAATGTTCAAGATAGCATTTATAGCTTTTGCCTTTAGCGATAGAAGCTGGGAACTCTTTGGTACAACTTTATCCAGACTTTTTGTAGATGGTACCACTTATTTAGTTGATAGTTTCTCTGGCTATGTAGGGGAAGGAGGTGAGAAATTTGCATTCTTAGACTTAACAGCAGGAGTATTATTCACAGCAGAAACCTGGTTAAAGTTTTTATCGTTGATGCTCTCTGGTCCTTTTGGCTTTATTGCATTTTTGGCAATACTCTACGCTACTTTTGCGTTTTTAAAATGCATTATTAGCGCTACGTTTAAATATGTAATATCTACTGTTCTAGTAGCGTTTTTACTGTCATTAACACCTTTGTTTATCGTGTTTATTTTATTTCAACAGACTAAACCCTTGTTTGATAACTGGATAAAAACGCTGGCTCACGTTGCAGTACAACCGGTTATTTTATTTTCATCTTTATCTCTTTTAAATCAGTTGATGTATTCAGTTTTATATAACCTCACAAATTTTTCTGCATGCTATCAATGTTTAATTAGCGTAAATTTCTTATCGTATGATCTGTGCTTGATGAAATCAATACTGCCTCTTGGATACAGTCCTGGCACTAATGTTGATGTTGCACTCAGTACCGGAGAAAGGGCTGGTGGGCACTTTGCAGCGTTGCCCATAGATCTGATCCAAGCATTTATGTACTTAATTATTGCTAGTGCAATGGAATCTTTTGTTTCTATATCAGAAACTATGGCACAAACACTATTCACCTCTGGTTTTGGGGTTGCTGGCAGTGTTGGTCAGGTTGCTAGGAGTGCGTCACAAGCTATGCTGTCAACCGTTGGCCTTGATGATAGGACCCAAGGTGTGATACAGAACATCAAGCAACAAGTGAGTAAGGATCGGGGAAAAATTGAAGCTAAATTGCCTGACACACCAAAGCAACCAGGCAAAAAAGAAGATTCTAAAGAAAGTCCTGATAAAAAGGAGAGGGGGAGCTCTAAACCTGAAGCACCAAAACAATCAGGTCAGCAAAAAAATCCTGATGAAACAATAAGAAGTGACCCTAGTGCTAAAGCTAAAAACAAGGAAGAAAATGGAGAGAAGTAAGATATGAATGATGTTATGGAGTAACTAATTAAAAAGATATTTTAAGTAAAGTTTTAGAAATTTATTTCTATATTTGGAAAAAGTTTAGATATGCAATCACGCTTAGGCAAATGTTGGTTTAGGGTATTACTTCTTGCAGCTTATGTGCTGATCACAGGTTGTAGTAAGAATGATATGCCTTTTCCAAGGTGCATATCTGCTGACTATTTTGGTCCTAAACCTATTGCAGTAAGCGCTCATTTTTCAAGCGACCACGATGCGTTTATTCCAGGAGATGGAGAAGTTGTTGATCCTGAAACTGGTGAAATTAATTATGGTTTTCACCATAACCAAGTAGTGAAGTGGAAGGATACCGGACTTGAAACCAATGGAGATAGTTTACAAGTGCGAGTTAATGGTGCATGGACATCTTGGAGTAATAATAACAAGAAGGAATCTAAAGGCAGTTATAACTTGCAGAGCTTGGAGCAGTTAAAATATGCAACTAAATTTGAAGGCGAGTCAGGTGATAATAGTCTACCTGACTTTCACTTAGTTTGTAATGATTATAAACCTAGCATACAAAAATTTTCAAGTAAGCCTAAAGCAAGTTGCACTGTAAATTGCAAGTGCATTAATGAAGATGATAGCGCAAATACAGTATCACGTGGTGCTCCATGTTGGTTTACCAATGGTCATGGTGCTTATCTTTTGTTTCAAAGGCCTGGTGACGATAGTCCTAACAAAGATTTGAAATCTATGCGTAATCCTGAATCTCTCACTGTTCATCTAGGTTACAATTCCGTAGCGGAAGATGGAAGCGGGCTTTTTACTTTAGACAGAGATAAACCTAAATTAAAGGACAGAAATTGTAAAGAGTTGACGTTAGAAAAGGGATGGAAAATATATGTAAAAATATTAGATAGATATTACTTAGATAATGTAGGTGGCTACTCTTTTGAATTTTTGGGTGGAGTACAAAAACCAGGTACCTTTGGATTTTTCAATGAAGTTTATCATTATCTAAAAGACACTTTATTGATCTCACCTAATAAAGATTGTAAAGGTAGTGAGTGTGCGGCTGCGCAAACTATGTTTGAGAATATAGTTAAAAAAGGTTCAAGTTTTCACAATTTTGTTCTTTCCTTGCTTGTTCTATTTGTAATGATTTCATCGCTTCTTTATCTTTTTGGCATGATACGAGAAACTAAGCATGATATGCTCATCAGAATGATGAAAATCACTCTAGTAATAGTGCTTATATCTCCTGGAAGCTTTAGATTTTTCTATGATCATTTTCTTGTTTTATTCGTTAAAGGTCTTGAACAATTGATAAGCATAATTATTAATTTTGCTCCCAACATGAACAACGGAAGTATTGCTCAAGGAGATGAAGCTAAGTTGTTTAGCTTCATGGAGGACATGTTCAACAAGTTTTTTGCTTATTCTGTTTGGAAGAAGTTTGCAGCGTTTTTACATTACCAAATGTGGGCAAGCTTACTTATGATACCGGCAATTTTTATAGGGATAGTTTTATATTTCTTGCTGTGCTTATATGCTTACATAATATTCCTCTCTGGCTTTATGGGCATAGCTTTTCTTATAGCTATCATGCCACTGTTCCTGATCTCTATTTTATTTTCACCGCTGAAAAGTCTATTTGAAGGTTGGATAAAATTCTGCATCAGCTTTTGTTTACAGTCGATTATGATATTTGCTCTCTTGTCATTGTTGGCTTCAATGATAATGAACACCTTTTATAGGCAGTTAGGTTTTACTGTATGCTACAATAAATGGTTTGAGGTAAGGTTGTGTGCTCCAAAATGGGTGTTTGGCGGTTTTTGCATCATTGATAAGCAGTACTTTGGTTGGACCCCAGGGCAAATTTTTGTACCTTACACTCTTGGAGAAGCTTCTTCACTTAACATAGACAAAAGCATAGAAGGTATAGAAAAGATAAGCAGAGAAGGTGGTACAATAAAATTTACTGGCGGTGCTGGATATATCCCTCTTCCACCTGATTACCCTAAAGATAAAAATGGTGAACATATAAAAGGTTTTCGTTATATAGATTATCCTTTCTTTAATCCAATTCCTGGAACTAAAGATAATCCAGCAGACCACTATATTGCGGAAAGTGATATGGTAGTTAGTAATGGCTGTAGTGCAAAAGATCTAGTACGCTTAACAAATAGTTTATCTCATGCATCAGAGAGGGCTGACATTATATTACTGATCAACAATATAGACAAAAAGATAGGTGGTATGAATAGTAAAATAACAGAGCTTTACTGTCAATCTCAGCAAGATGAAGAAAAATGTAAAAATTATAGGGAAATAGTGGATGACTACAGAAAAGGTACCATAAGACCAGATCTCAAAAGAGAGATAAAGTCTTTGGTGCAAAGAATAGTAGAACAACAAGGTTGTAGAATACTGAAACTTCATGATTTATATAAGGATCCCAATAGTGAATACTGTCAGAAATGTAAAGATTGTGAGGATTGCAAAAATTATCAAGAAAATAGTGATTACCAAAGGGTGCAAGACATACAGAGAGGTTATTTAATCAATGCAGGGGAAATCTTTGTATTATTCCTGCTTTCATTTTTAATGTTCTCTTTACGCGAGTTCGTACAACAAATGGGCTCAAGTATTGCCGGTGGTGGATTCAGCTTTTACAATATATCCAGGATGTACGAAGCATCTCCTTTAGTTGGCATGGCGGAAGGATTAAAACAGCAGTGGCAAAATTTTGCTGGTGGAAAACTAGAGTCTTTAGGCAATTGGGCTACTCATTTACCGGATAGATTAGCCGGAGGTGCAGCTAATTTACTGGGCAGGGTACCAAGAGTTGGAGGAGTGCTGAAATACGCTATTGATGTGCCACGTAAATTTGTAGGTGCTACTATTGAAGCAACGAAGTTTGCAACATCGCCTGAAAATGATGTTGATAAGCTCGAGGAAAAAATTTACAGGGCATTTGGAGTTGATAAGGAAGACATTACACACAGAAGAATTGGTAAATATTTAGAATATTACAAAGGATATGTAGGATCACATTTGGGCTATACAATAGAAGATGCTATGAAGTTTACTTGGGAGCATGGCCTTGATTCTATAGGAAAGCATGGCTATGATCATAATCTGCTCTATAGAGCAAAATCGCATAGGCGAGATTTCTTGGATAAGCTTCATGATTACACTATAGGACGCAAGAGAGAACCAGAAAAAGACAAGCTTGATCAACCACAAGGAGAAGATAAGTCTGATCAGGTAGTACGAAAACTAGGCACAGAACAAGAAGACAAGCCTAATCTACTACAAGGGGGAGGTAAGTTTAATCAGCCAAATAAAGTAGCACGAGAGTTAGGCACGGAACTAGTAAGAGATAACCATAATCAGCCACTAGAAGAAGACGACCCTCTTCGACTACGAGGGGGAGGTCAGCCAGATAAGGTAGTACGAGAACTAGGTACAGAAAGATACATTGGAAAACATGCTGAGGAAAAAGAAAAAAGAGATCTAGAAGGAGTTTATAATCTTAAGCCTTTATTTAAAGAACCAAAAGATCCAGAAGAATACGTTAAGGCACTTTTTGAAATGAATACCAAGGAAGCTGTAGAAAAAAGTGCTGAAAGAGCTAGAAGAAAAAAAGAAAGAAAAGATCGAGAAGGTGAAGTTTATAATCTTAAGCCTTTATTTAAAGAACCAAAAAATCCAGAAAGGAAATTACCGGAACCAATGAGGAAACCAGATGCAAAAGGAGATGAGAAGAGGATTGAAGATGAAGACTAATAAAAATTTCAAAGGCCTTGATTATTATAAATTGCAGCAAGACAATGATGGCAATATAAAGTTAAATGACTATGATGACATTTTAAATGCGCGTAGGGCAAGAGTGGATCTACTGTTAGATAACACACCAGAAGATAATGTCGACCTTGCTAAATTAAATAAAGCTTTGGGTAAAAAATTCACAGATAATCATGAATTATTATCCGAATTTGATAAGGAAGATCAAGAAATCACGCAAGAAAGGCTTAAGGTGTTTAGTATTTTAGAAAGCCTTGAAGACCTTAAAAGCGTGAAAAGTGAAGATCTGTTGGAAGTTAGTTTATTGCTATCAGATCTTAGCTTCGTAGAGAGAAATGTTGTACTAAATACCGATCAGAATTCTGATCTTGCAGAGTTTAAAAGTCTATTTATCGAAAAAAAGGCATCTGGTGAAGAGTATAGTGAAGAAGAATGTAGAGGCTTTCTTGATAATATAGATAAAATCAATACTATAATTAAGTTAGAATTAGAAAACAGAATTGAAGGGATCAATCACGATGAAAGAAATGATTATGGTGGGTTACAAGATGAGATTGGTCAAGCAATAAATGCAGCAGGCAAATCAAAGAAAAACAACTGATGGTCTTGTGTTTGTATTCTTCTTGTAAGTAACTCTGGTAGCTTCTTTCTATTAAACTGCTAAAAGCCATATTGACATTAATCTTATAGTATAAATAATTAATTATTTTGGAGCTTATTTAATATGCTACGCATTATTGCAGGCAAATATCGCGGAAGAAAAATAACTACAGGCAAGCACTTAGCTGCACGACCAACTATGAGTATTGTTCGAGAAGCAATATTTAGCATGCTTTCCTCAAGAAAACCTATTTATAATTTGAATGTACTTGATTTGTTCTGTGGTAGTGGCTCTTTTTCATTTGAAGCGCTTTCTCGCGGTGCTAAACATGCGTTCATGGTGGATTCAGATTATTACAATTTGCAACTGCCTAAAAAAACAGCAGAAGATTTTGGAATTACGGACAATGTTACGCTAATTTGTTGCAGTGCTAACGGATTACCAAAACCTATTTCAAAGTGCAACATAGTTTTTATAGACCCACCTTATAATAGTAATTTAGTTGAATCAACGTTGAATGGATTAGCTCACTCAGGCTGGTTAAGTGATGATGCATTGATAATTCTAGAGATTAGGAAAAACGAAGGTTTTGAGTGCAATAAAAACTTTAGTATAATCTTGGAACGTACCTACGGTATAGCAAAAATAATTTTTCTTTCTCTATCAACTTAAATGTGTCCGTTCAGAGGAGTGGCAAAATAGGTAAACGAGAAAAGACAACTATAGGAACAAATGGGTGTCATCAAAGTAGCTTGACTACTTGGATCCAGAAGAAAGAATGGTGTCATCAAAGTAGCTTGACTACTTGGATCCAGAAGACTTAATTTTAACCAAATAATAAAGACTAGATCCAAGTAGCCCTTTCTTGTCATCCCAGTCTGGGATCCAGGAATTTTATTAAGTATAAAAGTAGCCATTTTATGCTAAAATACAACGTTTTGATGATTATGAAAAGGCTGGATACCAGACTGGCCTCCTAGTAGAGATCGCTTTTGTAATTGCAACATTCATGCAGTCTTTAGCCACAAATATTAAGAAATTTACCAAACGAAAAAAAAGGCAAAAGAAACCCTGGTCATTGTTTATTTTCAGTATTTGGCGTTTTTTAAGTCTTAAACACTGCAATTTAGCTGCTTTTAAGTGCAACTAAGCTTAGCTAAAATATTTAAGAAATTTACTAAGCAGAAAAAAAGGCAAAAGAAATCCCGTGGTAATTAGTGTTCACTCTCTAATCCTGCAAATTGGCGTACTATACTGTCTTAAACAGCGCGTTTCAGCTTATATAGCTAGAAATACTGTGAAGACATAAGGTGCACATAGTGCAAAAAATTAAAAATAAGACGCCAACTACGTTGTTTTCTTGCTGTTTAATCTGCACAGATGAAGATAACTGAATACCTTCACTATCATGATAAGGGGCTGGCGGAGTTTGTCAAGGGATTTTTGACGAAATGATTTTGAAAGTAAAGAGCGGGAGAAGGGGTTCGAACCCTCGACCTCAACCTTGGCAAGGTTGCGCTCTACCAACTGAGCTACTCCCGCAAGTAAATTAACCTAAATTTACTTAATTATAGGCATACACAACGATTTGTAAACCCCGTGTACACGAAAAATGTGAGAGCCCATAAACTTGCTTGGTTCCTTCTATGATCTTTTCGTATACTTAAGGCTCATTTTTGATTATCATAGGTTTTCAATTGTGCCAAAAAATGTATTAATTTTATGGGAATATTTTTATATAAAGACGACTTGCCAGCTAGTTCAATACCAGATGATGTAAGGTCTATAGCTGTTGATACCGAGGCAATGGGGCTACTTCATAGCAGAGATAGATTATGCCTTGTGCAGCTCTCTTTCAATGATGGCAATGCTCACTTGGTTCAACTCAAGAACGATTATACAGCGCCAAATTTGAGAAAAATATTAGAGGATAAAAATATAACTAAAATATTTCACTTCGCGCGATTTGATCTGAGCATAATACGTTATTACTTGAAAACTTGGGCACTTCCGTGCTATTGCACAAAAATAGCTTCACGGTTGGTTCGCACCTACACAGATAATCATAGCTTAAAAGAGTTATGTTTAGAGCTACTTGATACCAAACTAAATAAGCAGCAGCAATCTTCTGATTGGGGAAACGAAAATTTAACAGACAAACAAAAAAGTTATGCTGCATCTGATGTTTTGTATCTCCATAGGATAAAGGAAAAGCTAGACTTAATGCTGGAACGTGAAAATAGAAAAGAATTGGCTCAAAAGTGCTTTGAATTTCTTCCGACTCGTATTGAGTTAGACTTAATGGGTTGGGAAAACGTGGATATCTTTAATCATCAGATGTAATCATTTGTGAGAAGTTTTTTGTTTGTGCAAAACACTTTAGGGCAATTTTTTAGAAAAATTTAGTTGATTAACTGCTAATTGATGTGCTATATTTTACAAACAATCGTTTTAAATTTAGGTATTTTATGAGTGATGACATTATATCAGTAAATGATCAAAATTTCAAATCTGAAGTCACTGACTATAAAGGGTTTGTTCTGATAGACTTTTGGGCAGAATGGTGTGGGCCATGTAAAAGTCTAATGCCACGTATAGAACAATTGGCTAAAGATAGAAAAGGCAAGATTAAGATCTGCAAGTTCGACATAGATGAAGGGACTGAAGTGCCAAGTAAGTATGGAGTGCAATCTATACCCACTTTAATCATATTTCAAGATGGTAAGGAAATTGCACGCAAAATTGGTGCAACAAATGATTTGCCAAGTTGGGTTGATAGTGAAATAAGCTAATAGACAAATTTGCTTTTGTGTGTATTATAAATCTTGATAAAAGGGATTGTAGCTCAGTCGGTTAGAGCAGTTCGCTCATAACGAATTGGTCGTAGGTTCGAGTCCTACCAATCCCACCATTGTTAGCATGATCGTAACAATGAGAAAACTATAGTATATGAACTATATATTAATGTAATGGGGGAAATGATGGAGTTTATTAAATCTCTAAACAATAAATTAGATGAGTTGCACTTACTAAATCATCCATTCTACCAATCATGGAATACAGGAAGCTTAAGCTTGCAAGCTTTACAAACCTACGCTAAAGAATATTATCATCATGTTGCAGCATTTCCTCGTTATATCAGCGGTATACATTCCTTGTGCCCAAACCTAAAGATGCGGCAAGTTTTGCTTGGCAATTTGATAGAAGAAGAACAAGGTGATGAAAATCATCCAGAATTATGGAAGCGTTTTGCTGAAGGACTTGGCATAACACGGTCTGATCTTCATAAAGATGCACAGATTAAAGAGACACAGGAGTTAGTTGATGGTTACTTTGATATTGTAAGATCAGGTTTTGCGGCAGGTCTTGGAGCCTTGTACGCTTACGAACGTCAAACTCCAGAGGTTTCTAAGTCTAAAATTGAAGGTTTAAAAAAGCACTATTCAATAAGTGATGAGCGTTCTCTTCAATTTTTTACGGTTCATATGCATGCTGATGAATGGCATTCTGAGGAGTGTGCAAATCTTATTGAAGATCTAGATGAAAAAGAGCAAGATAAAGTTATGCAGGGTGCTCAAAAGGGAGCAAAGCTCTTGTGGGATTTTCTTGATGGAATGATGAATGCTAGCGTGTGTTAGTAGTTATAAGTAGCTTAAGAATTAAAACTCAGTGATGTTGGGATGCAATGTCTGCATGTAATCTTCTTATATCTGACTTACGGCTTTGGGTTCATTTAGGCTATAGTGCAGAAGAGAAGTATCATTCCCAATTAGTTAGTATTAATGTTGATTTTATTTTTAAATCTCCTCCTTTAGGGCTTATGACTGACCGGCTTGAGGATACTGTCTGCTATCTAGAGATAGTACAAAATATTCAATCTCTTGTTCAGAGCAAGCAATTCAATTTAATTGAGCACTTAACCCATGATATATACAGAGCCATTAATAATCTTTTGGTGCAAAAAAAACATAGTATTTCTTCCATAAGAGTGACTACTCACAAAGTTGCACCACCCGTTCCTAATGTGCATGGAGGTGTTTTCTTTACTTACTGTAGTGCATTGCAAGAACAGTAATGATCTATATTTCTATTGGCTCAAACATAGGAAATCGCCTTTCCCATTTACAAAAGGCTGCTCAGTTACTAAAGGAACGCTATTTTAAAGATTTAAAGTCTTCGATCATTCTAGAAACTAAGGCCATTTTACCAAACGGTGCTCCACCTGAATGGGATAGGCCATTTTTCAACATGATTGTCTATGGAAGTTGTTCTTCTTCTCCCGAAGAGCTATTAAAAGGCCTAAAACAAATTGAGTGTGATATTGGCCGCCTGCAGGTCTATGAAAAATGGGCACCTCGCGTTATTGATTTGGATATTTTGTTATGGGATGATCTAACGCTCGATACACCCTACCTTAGAATTCCTCACCCAGAATTGATAAACAGACCATTTTTGCTTCACTTGATGGCAATGCTGAGTCCCATGGCAGTAGTTAACAAAACGTTTGGTACTATTAACCCTAACATTAAGGATTGCTTTTTAAGGAGTTTTACGCTTTCACCAGAGCTTGTAGGTATTGTTAATATTACTCCTGATTCATTTTCAGATGGCGGTCTTTATTATGATGCAGATCAAGCAACCAAGCAGGCACTGCGGCTGTTATCAGATGGTGCAAGCATAGTTGAACTTGGTGCTCAATCAACAAGACCTGGCTCCTCAATACAAACTCCAAAAGCAGAATATGCACGCTTAAAACCAGTGCTTGATGACCTTAATCAATATATGAAAGTTGGTGACATTAAAGTCAGCATTGATAGTTTCTGGCCAGATGTTATTTTGAATGTTTTGGAGCACTACAACATTGCCTGGGTAAACGATCAGAAGGGAGATCTAGATGATAATACCTTAAAAGCGATTGCTAGCAGTGGATGTAGTATCGTTATTATGCATTCACTCTCCATACCACCACATAGTGACAACATTATCCCAAGTGACATTGATCCAATTGATACCATAAATAATTGGGCAGAAAGGAACATTAATAGATTACTAGCTCTAGGTTTTGATCAAAGCTCGATCATTATTGATCCTGGTATTTGTTTTGGCAAATCTCTATATCAGAATATCTGGCTTTTACGCAATATAGAAGCATTACAAAGTTTTGGCTGCAAGGTTTTAGTTGGTCATTCTAGAAAGTCATTTATTTCTTCTTTTTCCACAGAACTTGCCTTTAATCGAGATTTAGAAACAATTGCTTTATCATCTGCATTGCACAACAAAGTTGATTTCCTTCGAGTGCATAATGTGCGTGATCATATGCGATTTTTTGTAGCTCAAGCTGCTTTACAGGGATGATAGTTATCGGAATTATGGCTGTTGATCCCAAGGGAGTAATTGGAATAAATAATAGATTGCCCTGGCATTATCCAAGTGAGTTAGATCATTTTCGTCAGGTGACTGACAAACAAGTTATTGTGATGGGAAGAAAAACATTTGAAACAATACCACAAAACATATTAAAGCCTATTGTTTTTTCTCGTAACAAATTAAATCCTTGTTTTAATAAAGGCATAGAATGCACTATTGTTTCTTCTATGCAAGAGTTTTTGTCAATCCAAAGTAGTTCTAAAGTCTTCATGATTGGTGGAGCACAAATAGCACACCTTTTTTTGGAGTATGATCTAATTTCAGAGTTTATCGTAACAGAAATTCACAGACCTTATGAAGGTGATGTATATTTCAACTTAACACTTCTTGATAGATGGAATAAAACTATTCTTACCAAAACAAAAGACTATACTATATGCAAGCTAACACGTTAATATGCATATTGAAGCAATTTATACCCACCGCATTGAATGTGGAGAAGCATTAGAGCAAGTTCTTGATTGCTATGTTTCAAAGTTGCTAAAAGAGGAAGTTGTTCTTGCTATCACATCGAAAATCATTTCCATTTGTCAAAAACAAGTGGTTTGCAAAACTGCTTGTTCTAAAGAAGAGCTAATCAAAAGAGAAGCTGATGCAATTGTTGATGTGGCTCACAGTATCTGTTTAACGATTAAAGATAATATCTTAATTCCATCTGCTGGTATTGATGAATCAAATGGTAATGAAATGTATATTTTATATCCAAAAGATGTTCAGAAAACAGCTCTGTCAATATGGAACTATCTCAAGACAAAACACTGCATAGAATATCTTGGTATCCTGATCACGGATAGTAACATCACACCTATGCGTCGTGGGGTTACAGGCATTGCTCTTGGTTGGTGTGGATTTGAGCCACTTTATTCTTATATAGGCAAACCAGATCTTTATAGCGAGCCACTTAAAGTAACACAAGTCAATCTTCTTGATGCACTGGCAACATCTGCTGTTTTAGTTATGGGAGAAGGGGCGGAGCAAACACCAATAGCAATAATTAGTGATGCACCAAAGGTTCACTTTCTTACTCGTCCGCCAACTGTAGAAGAAGAAAAAAGTGTTAAGATATCTATGAAAAAAGATCTTTACTCTCCTCTTCTCATGGGAGCCCGTTGGTTGAAGAATTAAAGAGAAACTTAAAAAATTTGCTATTAGACTTCTTGCATAACCATATAACAAATTTTTATTGGAAATAGAAACGAAAAAACTTCCTTGACACCCTCCGCCAGCCCACTTATCATGAAACTGAAGCTATTTATTTATCTTCGCAATCTCTGCAGTGGATTAATGACAAAAAAACTTAATGTATTTCGCGTAAATCATGCTTAATTTTTTGCACTATGTGCACCTCATGTCTTTATAAAACTTTTAGGTTTCTACCTATACAAGCCGAAACGCGCTGTTTAAGACAGTAAAAGACGTCAAATAGACAAGGGAGAATTTGAATACTAGCTACCCTAGGGTTTCTTTGCCTTTTTTCCACTTAGTAAATTTCTTAACGTTTATAATTTAGGTTAGTTGCGGCTTAAAAGCAACTGAATCGCGGTTATTAAACGTTTAGAATAAAAAAACGCCATACTTGAAAGTATAATGTAAGTAATTAGCCAACCACGCGGCTTCTTTTGCCTTTTTTTTATTTGGTAAATTTCTTAAATATTTATGGCTAAAAGAGCCCAAGAGAAGTGTCATGCCAGTGCTCCTTTTTTTGTCATCCGAGTAGCCCCTATGATGTCATTCCAGTCTGGAATCCAGTTTTCCATATAATCTCATTGAAAACGTTGTAACCACTTTCTGTGCTAGTTTGCTTGCTTACAAGCAACCTTTTCTGGATCCCAGTGTCTGGGCACTGGGATGACACCTTTGTGTTTGCATAGCTGTACGAACCATACGCGTCAAGTTAAGGAAAAGTAGTATAAGAAAAAAAGGGAAATGGTAAAAACTATTTTAGATAGTAAGCAATAAAGCTAATAATTTATAGATTTTTCTGAAAAATTTATTTCATTTTAAATCAAAACTTCCTTGAAACCTCAGTTATGGATTAGAAAATAGATAAAAGTATAACTAAGAAGAGGGAAACAGGGTAAACTCGAGTATTTTAGTAATAATAAGAGGTTACACATGAAGAAAGATATTACAGAACTGTACTGTTGCGTCGAGGATTTTTGTCGTGCGGTAGATGATAATTTTGCAAATAGGTTCTTATCAAACGGCAAAAAACCAACCAGAGTACCAGAAATAGCGCACTCAGAAATTCTAACCATAATCCTATTATACCATAAATCACCATGTAAAAACTTCAAGGCTTTTTATCTTTGTTATCTTCAGTTATTCTATAGATCAGAGTTTTCAAAGCTGCCTTCATATCACAGATTTATTGCCTTAAAGCCGCGAGTTTTGTGGTATTTAGCATTACTTTTGCAATGGTTTTGTGAACAAGCAAAAATGACCGGGATTTCCTACATAGATTCTACTTCAATAGCAGTATGCCATCGAAAAAGAATCTCAAGAAATAAGGTTTTCAAAGGATTAGCAGAGTTAGGAAAGAATACTTACGGCTGGTTTTTTGGTTTTAAATTACATGTAGTAATCAATGAAATAGGTGAAATTCAAGGTGTTACGCTAACCAGAGGTAACGTCGATGACAGAAAACCTGTACCAACTCTAACCAAAAAACTAACTGGACTTTTGTTTGGAGATAAGGGCTATATAAAGAAAGAGCTCTTTGAGAAACTATTCGATAGAGGTCTAAAACTCGTCACTAAAGTGAAAAAAGGTATGAAAAATGCACTGATTTCGCTGAAAGAGAAGATTTTACTAGGGAAAAGATCGATTGTTGAAACGGTTTTTGGCTGCCTAAAAAACAAATTTGAACTTGAGCACACTCGGCATAGATCCACAGTAAATTTCTTGGTACATATTTTTTCTACCCTCATTTCTTATTCAATGCAATCGAAAAAGCCCTGTATTTCTCAGCTTTACTTCGTTGGTTAATCCATAACTGGGGTTTTAAGGAGTAAAGAAGTGAAAGCAAGAACGACCATTTGTAAGCTAGTGTTGAGTTTCCGCTCGCAATTTTTCCACAAACGCCTACATTTTTCCAACCAAGCAAAAGAGCGCTCAACAACCCATCTCTTTGGCAGTACAACAAAGGTGTGTAATTCACTTCGCTTTATTACTTCGACCGTCGAACCAATAGTTGCTTTTATTTGTGTTGCAAAATTTTCTCCAGTGTAGCCTGCATCAACAAGTATATTTTTAACTTCAGAGAGTTTTTCTTTAGCATTTTCGACCATTTTCATGGCACTGCTGCGGTCGGTTGCTTCTGCCGTTGTTACATAAATCGCGTGTGGTAAACCTTGTGTATCTACTGCAATATGGAGCTTTATTCCTGAAATTTTTTTACCTGCATCGTAGCCCTTATTTTCAGCAGTATCTGCATTTTTTACGCTCTGAGCATCAATTATACAAAAACTAGTTCTTTCTTTCCGACCATTGCTGATACGTGTCTCTCCAACTAATTTTTTTTAATACACGCTCCAAAGTACTTTCTGTATCTTCGCTTGGTTTTTCACTCCATTTTTTAAAATATTCGTAACAACTTCGCCATTTTGGAAAATCTTTTGGCAGCATTCTCCACTGACAGGCACTTTTTAGGACGTACAGCACTGCACAAAATACATCATACAAATCAAGTTTTCTTGGTTTTGTTTTCTTCCTACTACTCTCCAGAATTGATCTGATTTTTTCAAATTGTTCTCGACTTATGTCACTTGGGTATAAATTTCTCATATATCCTTATTCATATACATCATCTCATAGTTTATCACTTTTTTGAGATTATGAACAGGTTCTTAGATTTGAGAAATCTTATAGGCTTTTGTTCTCATGAAA
Source organism: Wolbachia endosymbiont of Oedothorax gibbosus (assembly GCF_936270435.1). Taxonomy (NCBI): domain Bacteria; kingdom Pseudomonadati; phylum Pseudomonadota; class Alphaproteobacteria; order Rickettsiales; family Anaplasmataceae; genus Wolbachia; species Wolbachia endosymbiont of Oedothorax gibbosus. Next base: position 1,345,979 of record NZ_OW370567.1, on the reverse strand, counting down.
ATTATGTTCTCATGAGTAAATTAATGTTATCCTTTTTTGTTGATCTAAAGTTTGTTTATGTTCATACACTTGCGTGTTCATAGTGTTTATTCGCTGCTTGAAAGCTCGGTTAAAATTGAGGAGCTGATAGGCCTTTGTTTGCGAAATAAAATGCCAGCGGTTGCAATTACTGATTCAGGCAACTTGTTTGGCTCGCTCGAATTTTCAGAATATGCAGCAAGTAGGGGAATACAGCTAATAATAGGATGCAATATTGTAGTTAAACATTCAGAACAAAATTTACCTATATTATTGCTTGCAAAAAATGAGCAAGGGTACACTAATTTAGTCACTTTGGTAAGTGAGTCTTTTAAAAAGCGCAAGAATAACAGCGATATTCCTTACGTTGATTTTGATGAGCTATTGAATTTAAGTACGGGTCTGATCGCTTTAACCGGTGGATGTTTGGCTCAACTATTGTTGGGGCAAGATAAAGAAACGGTTGAAAAACTGCTTTCAGCATTCAATGGTCATTTATATGTTGAATTGCAGCGTCATGGGCTGAGCAAGGAGCTAGAGCTTGAAGAAGCTTTGATAGACTTTGCTTATCAGCGCAATGTACCACTCGTTGCAACAAATGATGTATTCTTTACAAATAGGTCTGACTATGAGGCTTATGATATATTAACGTGTATATCAGAGGGGAGTTATGCACTGGAGAATAACAGGAAGAAGTTAACTACCGAGCATTATTTTAAATCTGTGGCAGAAATGGAGGAACTGTTCAGCGACATTCCCGAAGCAATTCATAACACTTTAGTGATAGCTAAGCGGTGCTCTTACATGCCAAGAAGCAGGCAGCCTATCTTGCCTAAATTTCCTTGTCGAGAAAATAAAACTGAGAATGAAGAACTGAGGGAGCAGGCAGTTGCAGGATTAGAACTGCGTATTGCAAACGGAACAGATATAGACCGTAAACAATACTACGATCGGCTAAATTACGAACTAAGCGTAATAACCTCGATGAATTATTCCGGTTATTTTCTAATAGTTTCCGACTTTATCCGCTGGAGCAAAGCAAATGGCATTCCAGTTGGTCCAGGAAGAGGCTCTGGTGCTGGATCAATTGTTGCTTGGAGCTTACAGATTACAGACCTTGATCCAATAAAGTTTGGCCTAATATTTGAAAGATTTTTGAACCCTGATCGTGTATCGATGCCTGACTTTGATATTGATTTTTGCCAGGAAAAAAGAGACCTGGTTATTGATTATGTTCAGAAAAAGTACGGTTATGTTGCTCAAATAATCACTTTTGGAAAATTGCAAGCAAGGGCAGTATTGCGTGATGTTGGTAGAGTATTGCAAATGCCTTACTCTCAAGTGGATAAAATATCTAAAATGGTTCCATTTAATCCAGTAAATCCTGTAACTTTATCACAAGCGATAGAGTTTGATCAAAACCTGCAGAAAGAACGGGATAGTGATGAGGTAATTGCAAAGCTTCTTGATATATCTCTTAAGCTTGAAGGAATATATCGTCACGTTTCAACTCATGCTGCTGGAATTGTAATATGCGATCAAAAATTAGAAAATTTTGTTCCCGTCTATTATGATCCAAATTCGGCTCTGCCAATCACTCAATACAGCATGAAATATGTGGAAAAAGCTGGGCTAATAAAATTTGATTTTCTTGGACTTGGTACGCTAACGCTAATAGATCATGTGTGTCGTTTAATTAATCGTGATGGAGAAAAGATTGATATTTCTTCAGTTCCTTTGAATGACCAAAAAACTTATGAGATACTCTCAAGCGGTGATTCAATTGGAGTGTTCCAGCTTGAAAGTTCGGGAATGAGAGAAGCTTTAATCAAGTTAAAACCAGACTGCATTGAAGATATTATCGCTTTAATTTCCCTTTATCGTCCAGGACCTATGGATAACATTCCAACTTATGTTGCAAGAAAGCATGGACTTGAAAAGCCAGATTATATTCATCTGTTACTTGAGGGAGTGTTAAAAGAGACATTTGGGGTAATAATCTACCAGGAGCAGGTGATGGAAATAGCACGTATTCTTTCTGGATATAGCCTCGCAGAAGCAGATTTGCTGAGGCGTGCTATGGGTAAGAAAATCAAGGAAGAGATGGATAAACAACGTGCGCTTTTCATCCAAGGGGCAACAAAAAATGGCGTTGATTATGACAGGGCAAGTTATATCTTTGACCTTGTTGCAAAATTTGCTGGTTATGGATTTAATAAATCTCACGCAGCTGCATATGCGGTTATATCTTATCAAACGGCTTACCTTAAAGCTAATTATCCATTAGAATTTTTTACAGCACTAATGAATCTAAATATTGATGATAGAGATAAACTGAATTTATTTTATCATGCAGCAAAGTTTAGTGGCGTTACCGTTCTTCCACCTGATATAAACAAGTCTCAAGCTGAATTCTCAATAGAGGATGAACGCATACGTTATGGTATTGCTGCCTTAAGGAATGTTGGTTTTTCTATAGCGGAGGGAATAGTGAACGTACGTTCAAGCGCTATATGGGAATTTATTCAAAATTCAGGTCATATAATAAATAAGAGAGCGCTAGAAAGCCTGATTAAATCCGGAGCATTCGATAGCATGCATAAGAACAGGAAGCAGCTATATGAGTCAATGGACACGCTGATTTACTTTGCAAATAAAAACAAACAGGATAGAGAATCAAGTCAAGCTGCTTTGTTTTGTAGTCTTGATGTCCTCAAACCGAAACTTGAGAATGTGGAAGATTTTGATGAAGAGGAAAAATTAGAGCATGAGTTATTTTCACTAGGATTTTATTTAACTAATCATCCACTTGAAAAATTTAGAACTCTTCTGGAAAAGTTAAATATTGGGTTTATCGGAAAAAATAGAACAGCAAAAACTGCTGGGGTAATATTAAATGCACGTATGAGAACTTCAGAGCGTGGAAGGTTTGTTATACTCACGCTTTCTGATCCCCATAACGTTTCTGAAATAGCATTCTATAATAATGAAATAATAGAAGAAAAAAGAGATTTATTTTCACCAGGAACATTTGTGATAATTGATCTTGAAGCTTCGGAAAATACGACAAGATTAGCAGGCAAGGATATATCTGAGTTTACAAAAAGAATCACTTCTACAATAAAGGAATTAGTTCTCACCACTGAGTGCACGGATTCGCAAAAAGCCGCTATGGAGTTAAACACAATATTGAAAGATGAAGGCAGAACCAAAATAATGCTAAAACTTCTTCTCGAGAAACATAAAGTGAGCATCCTATTACCAGGTGCATACTCAATTGCTCCTCAAGTTATTTATGAAATATCTAACTTAAGCTGGATTAAAGGCGTAGAAATTAATACAAATAACTTGCTTATATAAAAAAGCTTTATATAATGAAATATTTAATCGGTATTAAAGGAAGATATAGTGAATCTTTATGAATTTACTTTTATAGCACAACAAGGATTGTTACAGCAAGAAGTAGAGGAGATGGTCCAAGAGCTAGCTGTTTCATTGAAAAATATTAAAGCGGATGTTATTTTCCAGAAGATCAAGAGTCTTATGGAAAGGCAAAATAGTACGCTTACAAAACAAGAGTTAGAAACGCGTGCTGAAAACATTAAAGAAGGTCTAGTTGCTTACTCTGATTTCTTGGAAGATCTTACAAAAATTTTATGGGTTGAATTGGAAGAAGATCTTTCAAATTTGAAAGAAGTGAAGTCAAAAATCGATAAAGAGTTGAAAGATGACCTAAAAGATTTAGGAATAACGCAGGATTTTACAAAATTTCTAGGAGGCAGTACTAAAAGTGCGTTTATCTATAATGCAGTAAATGCTTTGAAGAGAAACATTTCAGAACATCTAATAAAGATTTTTCAAGATATTTTGAAAGATTTTAGAATAAACGGTCCAACTCAATCGAGCAAAGCATTGGAGATGCTTTTGGAAAACATTGAAGCATCGGGATTAATCAAGTATGAACATTGGGGTCTTTTGGATTTTGCATATCCAATAAATAAGATGAAGAGCGGTCATTATTGTATAATGTGTATAAGTTCTACTGCAAGCATTCTGGATGAATTTGTGCGTAGAATGAAACTTAATGAGAACGTTATTCGCCACTTGTCTGTGCAGGTTGATAAATTTTTTGAAGGTAAATCTTATATGATGAATAAACAAATTGAGGAGCAAAACGCATAATGATGAAAAGACGAAATAGTTTTAATAATTCTTACGTATCTGTAAATAATAGGACTGGCTTTAGGCGTTCTAAAGTTTGCCCTCTTGCTGCGTCTAAAGATGAAGACATAGATTATAAGAATACAGATTTATTATCCAAGTTTACCTCTGACTATGGTAGGATATTACCTAGAAGATTAACAGGTGTATGTGCAAAAAAACAAAGGAAGTTACGCTTAGCGGTCATAAGGGCACGTTTTTTAGCTCTTGTTCCTTACTGTACTAAAAAAGTTTAGGTAATTTATGTTGATAATTTTAAAGGAAAATATAAGGACTTTAGGTAGGCTTGGTGAAGTTGTCAAAGTTAAACCAGGTTATGCACGTAATTTTCTTTTTCCACAAAGAAAAGCGGTGAAAGCTACCAAGGAGAATTTAGCAAAACTAGAGGAGCAACGTTTATTACTGGAAGAAGAGAATATAAAAAGATTAAATGTAGCAAAAGAGCTTGCATTGTCACTACATGATAAGTTTGTGGTATTGATAAAGCAAGCTTCAGAGGATGGTAAAATTTTTGGTTCTGTAACAACACGTGAAATTGCGAAAGTTTTACTACAAGAAGGACATGTGATAGATCACCGTAGTTTATCTTTTGGTGGAATAAGCATCAAAAACTTGGGTGAATACCAAGTAAACGTAGAATTACATAGTGAAGTAGTAGTACCAATTACTATATACGTCGTGAAATCCGAAACAGATGCAAATGAGCTAAGGCAAGTAAAATTGCAAAATCAGAAGTCTGAGCAACAAGAGGCAGAGCAAGATGCGAATAAAGAAGCTACTGATGGTGATGATAGCTGATCAAAGATGATCCCTTGTTATAGTCGTAAAGAAATGTCTGCCATGGCTAAGCTGGTGTCATCCCAGTGCTCCCCTCCTGTCATCCCAGTGCGTGACACTGGAATCCAGTTTATTTCATCATGGACATTATTTTATGCTTCTAGAATCCGTTGTCCATTGAATAATTTGCAAATACTTTTATATCTGGATTCCAGTGTCACGCACTGGAATGACACCATTATTGGAATAAATCAAAAATGATTCCCCGCTATAGCAGAAAAGAAATGTCTTCCATTTGGGAGGAAAATAATAAATTTAATATATGGCTTAAAATAGAAAAATTAGCGTGTGAAGCTCAAGCAGAGTTAGGAGTGATTCCAAATAGTGTTGCTCAGAAGCTTTCTGGTGCTATTGAATTTGATGTTGAATGTATCAACGAAATTGAATCCATTGTAAAACATGATGTTATAGCTTTTTTGACATACATTGCTGAAAAAGCGGGAGTTGATGTTCGTTATCTTCATTATGGAATGACAAGTTCTGATGTTTTAGATACATGCCTTGCGGTGCAGTTGAAAGAGTCATGTGATATTTTACTCGAGAATCTAAAAAATATACTTGCAGTATTGAAAAAAAAAGCTGAGGATTATAAAGATGTTGCATGTATTGGGCGCAGTCATGGAATGCATGCAGAACCAACAACTCTTGGATTAAAATTTGCTAGATTTTATGCTGAATTTAAACGCAATTATCAAAGATTAATTAGCGCGCAAAAAGAAATCTCAATTTGTAAAATATCAGGTGCAGTAGGTAATTTTGCAAATGTTGATCCGTTTGTTGAAGAGTATGTAGCGAAAGAAATGGGACTCATACCTGAAACCATATCGTCTCAAGTCATTCCTCGTGATAGACATGCCATGTTCTTTTCAGTTTTGGGAGTGATTGCAAGCTCAATAGAAAATATTGCAATTGAAATTCGTCATTTGCAAAGAACTGAAATCGGCGAAATTTCTGAGCATTTTTCCACTGGACAGAAGGGAAGCTCTGCTATGCCACACAAATGTAATCCTATTTTAAGTGAAAATTTAACCGGACTCTCACGCTTAATACGCAGCTATGTGTTTCCTGCGTTAGAAAATGTTGCATTGTGGCACGAACGTGATATATCACACTCGTCTGTGGAAAGATGCATTGCTCCTGATGCTTGTATAACAATGGATTTTGCTTTAGTGCGATTAACAGATTTGATAGATAAATTGGTGATCAACAAGGAAAACATTGAAAAGAACTTAAATTCTTCGAAAGGTTTAGTTTTCTCACAGCGTGTATTGCTTGAGTTAGTAAATAGTGGTTTGGCGAGGGAAGAGGCGTATAAAATTGTTCAGAGCAATGCAATGAAAGTGAAACAAGACAATAGTGATTTTTTGGCCGAATTGAAACAAGATAAATCCTTACTTGAAGTTATTAACTCTAAAAAACTTGAATCTTTGTTTGATTTGAAATATTATATGAAACATATAGATCATGTGTATAATAAGGTTTTTAATTAGGCTGAGTAGCTCAGTTGGTAGAGCAGGAGGATCATAATCTCTTGGTCGGGGGTTCAAGTCCCTCCTCAGCCATTCGAACTAAACTATGTTTAGGTATCCGTTCAGGCAGTGGCGTCAACTTAAGAGCATACATTAGCAAACTCTCCTATGGATTCTCTGAAAGTACCCGTTCAGCAGAGTGGTTTAAGAAACAATAGATAGGAGATTTTGGAAAGCCCCTTTGTTTCCATGTTAAGTATAATGAAATTATCCGTTCGAGGAATGTGTTTCCTCGCTGTGATTGTGTAAAATATGAGTTTTTACGGTAAACGACATAGTGTCGTATCTGTTGTTCAGCATGTCAATGGAATGTTTTCTGGTATCCGTTCAGCAGAGTGGTTTAAGAAACAATAGATAGGAGATTTTGGAAAGGGTTTAGCCCCTTTTGTTTCCATGTTAAGTATAATGAAATTATCCGTTCGAGGAATGTGTTTCCTCGCTGTGATTGTGTAATACCAATTCTCAATAATAATGATACAAATGAAAAAGAGTGCTTTCCGCCTATAACTGGAGGTTTAAGTGAATTTATCGTATATTCTATTTGTCTTCTCATACCAATTCCTATTACATAACAAACAAATAGACAATAGAAGTGAGAAGGTTATACTAAGGCAGTATAATGATGGAGTTTTGGAATGGCATTGGTATCAAAATTATTAGACGAAAAAGTTGTGGATTTAGCAAAGGAAATGTTGAAAAAAGTAAGGAATAATGCATATGTTTCAAAGAAATTACAAGCCGTAATAGCAGCCAAAAAGCACAGTATATCGGAGGTAGCAAGAGTGTGTAAAATCTCGAGAACCGCATTGACTGAATGACCTAAAATTTGGAAGGATAGAAAAACTGTTTGCGCCGCCTGAGCGCCGTAGAAAAAGTATACTAAATCAGAGTCAACGCGGGCAAATTGAGATGTGGATAGAAGAAAATCCGAACATTACTATTAAAGAAGTAAAAGTGAAGATATTAGAAGAATTTGGCTTAAATATCAGCAAATCTACAGTTCACAGCGAGATGCAAAAGATCTACATAACACCACGACCAATGCACCATAAACAAGATCCAAAAAAACAGGAAGAATTCAAAAAAAAATCTCAATGAGAAAGTAAATTCATATCCTCAAAAAGAGGTATTTTTCTTCGATGAATCTCGATTTGGAACGCATTCAAAAGTTGGACATGGATGGTTTAAAAAAGGTATGAGAACGCAGGTAAAGGTGAAAATAGGTAGAGAAAATTTCTATCTTTATAGTGCTGTAAACCCAGAAGTGGAGAAGATTTCAGCCTATTTGCACCAAACGTAAACACTGATTGTATGAACATATTTTTGGAGCAAATGTCGAAAGATTTGGAGTCTCAAGAGGCCTTTTTAATTATGGATTGTGCTAGTTGGAAAAAGCTTAAAATGTAATAGTTTAGACTTGATCTGACAGGCAAACAAAGTAAGATAAAAATATGAACAAATTTTAAAGGAGTGTCAGGCAACACAAGAAAAAATACTAAAACCAAAGTTGGGATTGCTAGAACTTGCAAAGCAATTAGGAAATGTATCACAGGCGTGTAAGGTAATGGGATATTCAAGGGATACATTTTACCGCTTCAAAGAACTGTATGAAACAGGAGGAGAAGAGCGAAAAGCAAGCCATTATATGCAAATAGAGTATCGGAGGATATAGAAAAAGCAGTAATTGAAATAGCAATAGAATTTCCAGCATATGGACAAGAAAGAGCAGCAAACGAAGAGAGGAATTCTCATCTCTGCAAGTGGAATAAGATCAGTGTGGCAAAGAAACAATCTTGAAAATTTCAAAAAGAGGTTAAAGGCATTAGAAGCAAAAGTAGCTCAGCATTTTAACAGAAGAGCAGATAACAGCTCTAGAGAAGGCTAAGGAAGAAAAAGAGGCCCATGGAGAAATTGAAACAGAGCATCCAGGATACTTGGGTAGCCAAGACAGTTATTATGTGGGTAATATCAAAGGTATTGGAAGAATTTACCAGCAAACCTTTGTTGATACCTATTCTAGAGTTGCTTTTGCTAAGCTTTACACAGAAAGGACTGCTATCACAGGTGCAGATCTTCTTAATGATAGGGTAATACCGTTTTTTGATGAACAGAAAGTATCATTACTACGCGTTTTGACGGATCGTGGTACAGAGTATTGTGGCAGACCGGAAAATCACGCTTACCAGCTGTATTTGGGGGTAGAAAATATTGATCATTCTCGAACCAAAGCTCGTTCTCCACAGACTAATGGCATATGTGAAAGGTTCCACAGAACTATGCAAGATCAATATTATCTTTAGAAAGAAAATTTACACCTCTTTGGCAGAACTTCAGTTAGATGTAGACCATTGGGTGCATTCTTACAATAGATCTAGACCGCATTCAGGTAAATATTGCTATCCTATGCAAACCTTTTTTGATAGTATGCATATTGCTTATCAGAAAAATATTGATAGCATTAAACAGGATGCTGATTTTGGTTTTGACTTTGTCAATTCTTCTGTCAGTTAATTCACGCCTGTCAGATCAAGTCGGGAATGTTCAAAAAAGTGTGTCAAACCGCATTTTTAATTCAACTCAATTTTCAATCTACCAGGAAAGAAAATATCAAGTTGAGATATAGTTAAAGCCCAATTAGGTATAGCCATAATCCAATTTTGCTCTGCCTTTTTTATAGCACAATATACCTGTTTGTACAAGGCATTTGTACTAGTAAATGAGCCCTTAGTTTTAGTGAATTTTCTAATCTGTCTATGCAACCCCTCAATAGGATTGGTGGTATAAATCAGCTTTCTAACTGGCCCAGAATACTTAAAATAACCAGATAAATTTTCCCAATTATTTTGCCACGATTTTATAACCAAAGGATATTTTTCACCCCATTTTTCTTCCAGCTCAAGCAAATAATTCTCAGCGATTTCTTTACTTGAAGCACGATATATTTTCTTCAAATCGTTCATGAAAACTTTCACATCTTTGCTGGATACATATTTCAATGAATTCCTTATCTGATGCACTATACATAGCTGTACTTCTGCTTTAGGAAACACACTATTTATTGCTGCAGGAAAACTTTTTAGACCATCGACGCAGGCAATCAGAATATCCTCTACTCCTCTCTCTTTTAGGTCATTTAATACCCCTAACCAGAAGTTGGCTCCCTCACTTTCGGCTAAATAAAAGCCTAGTACCTCTTTTCTGCCATTTTGATCTACGCCTAATATATTATACATGCATTTACTTACGCAATGCCCGTCCTCCTTAACTTTGAAAAACATGCCATCCATGAACACTATTGGGTACACAGACTGCAATGGGCGACTACGCCATTCGTTGATTACCGGTAGCAATTTGTCGGTAATACTTGATATCTCTGCCGCCGATATTTTGTGATCATAAATTTCCTCAACGTGTGACGCTATATCTCTATAACTCATACCACTGGCAAATGTGCTCAAGATCTTCGTTTCAAGCTCTGGATGTAAGTTTGTTTGCCTTTTTTTGACTATTTGCGGCTCAAAACTTCCTTCTCTATCCCTTGGCGTCAAAAGTTCAAATGAACCGGCACTTGTCCTTAAAGTCTTTCCATTTCTCCCATTTCTTCGATTATTTTCTTCGCTTTCAGCCAACAAGTGATTTTCTATTTCACCTTCCAAACTTGCCTCCAGCAGCTTTTTTATCAATGGTGTTAATACTCCGTCCCTTCCCGTCAGCGGCCTTCCTTCTCGTATAGACGACAGGATATTTGTTTCTAATTCTTTATAATCTACCAATCCAGTAGTTTTATTTGCTATTCTTTGATTCATATGTGAAACCTCCATTTTTTTTATATCAATTTATTACTTTTTTTTCGGTTTGACACACTTTTTTGAACATTCCCATCAAGTCTAAACTATTACATAACAAAACTCTGTTTTGCTAACCAACATCCGATGCATAATTACAGCTAATTTTCTTGCTACTGCTACAATTGCTTTTTTCATCCCTTTTTTCTTCGCAACCCAGCTTCTCAACTTAAAATTTTTCCGACTGATTGTAAGTAAGACTTGTGCTGCTTCGTACAACACATTCCTACATTCTACTGGTCCCATTTTTGATATACTTCCATGCCGATCAATCTCTCCAGAAGCATACTGTCTTGGGCTCAATCCCATATAGGCTCCAACTGCATAAGATGTTTCAAACCTATATGCATCATCTATTGCAGCTTTGTATGTCATTGCTACTATAATACCAACTCCTGGAACAGTAGTTAACAATTTGCAATCTTCATCTTTTTTGCCTTGTTCTGAAAGTATTTTGTCAAGCTTCCTTATTGACTCTTCTATTGCTTCCAAACTGCAAACTAATGCTTCTATTGAACTCCTACTGATTTCATCCAAATTATTTATTGCCTCTTGTATTCTTAAAGCAAAAGTTTCAAATTTTGATCCTTTACCAAGCTTTATTCCATGTATCTTCAATAACCCTCTTATTGTTCCGACAATTTGCTGTTTGCTGCATATTAACTGCCTTCTACTTCCAAGTACTACTTTTATTTGACAAGATTCATCTGATTTTACTAACACTTCTTTGTATAGCCCAACTCTCATCATTTGAGCTATACCTCTTGCGTCATTTTTATCATTCTTATTGATTCTTGCAGACAACGCTGCTGCCATATGCCTTGCATCCACACAAATTACTGGCAATCCAAAACTCCTTAGTTCTTTGCACATTGATATTGACAACTGTCCACTTTCTATTCCTATGGCTTCATATTTTTTGTCTTGGCCAAGTAGACATTTAGCTATTGCGCCACTTTCGCTTGCAACAACTTCTTCTTTAACAACTTTTCCTTTCTCATCAACGATACTAATAAAAGTTTCTTTGAGTGAGACATCTAATCCGCTATAATATTTCATGACCTACTGTAAAAGTTTAAATTATTTTTGAAGAACTTATTCTACTGAATTCGTTACTTCGTGCCAAAATAATGGAGTATGTCTCTCCATCATTCAACAGCAATTACAGTATGTCTTTCTACGATACCGTCCAGCCTTTACTTTTGAGAAGGGAACTCTTACCTATTGAACAAATTTTATATCTAAGGGATTTTTCAGAGTTCTTCCCTTCTCCATCTAATGCTCAAGCTTAAAACATTGTAAGTTAAAAATATGTTATAAAAGAAACAAGAGGGAAGATAACCCTACTCACTATAGGAATAGCGGGCGTGTGCGACCGATAAAACATTGGTATTACAACCGTTCTAATCAAGGTACACTAGCCCCATCTCTCGATACGTTTGAATAGTTGTTTGGGACATATGTATGCACCCGTTTACAATCTTAAATTAATTGAAACTATCGAGGTTATTATGGTTACATCTTACCAAAATTTTATTGGCATTGACATCGGAAAATTTAAAAATGTTGTTGCGGTTCACGAACAGAAGAACTCTGTGGAATTTGACAACAATATTTACGGTTGGCAACAACTGTTTCAAAAATTTTCAGATGTTCTACCTAATTCTTTAGTGACTTTAGAAAACACAGGGAAATATGAGCTTGGCTTATCACATTTTCTTATTAACAAAAATATTGCAGTGCATCGAGCTAATAATCGTAAAGTAAAAAGCTTCATCTTGTCTCACGGAACTTTAGCAAAGTCTAGACGCAAGGGCTCTTGCTCAATATGCGCCATAGAACTCTCTCTCTATTTGTACCTACCTCTAAAAAACAAACAACTTTGATCGCACTTTGTCAACGTCGTGATGATATGACGCAAATGAGAGCTCAAGAAAAATGCAGACTAGAAGCACCGGAAAATGATCATATAAAGGAAAGTTGTCAAAAAACTATAGAATTCTTTAATAGTCAAATAGATGAACTCAATAATACTATACAAAAAATTATTGATGAAAGCCGTGAGTTACAACAACGTCAAAAAATCCTTAAAAACCTCAGTTATGGATTAGAAAATAGATAAAAGTATAACTAAGAAGAGGGAAACAGGGTAAACTCGAGTATTTTAGTAATAATAAGAGGTTACCCATGAAGAAAGATATTACAGAACTGTACTGTTGCGTCGAGGATTTTTGTCGTGCGGTAGATGATAATTTTGCAAATAGGTTCTTATCAAACGGCAAAAAACCAACCAGAGTACCAGAAATAGCGCACTCAGAAATTCTAACCATAATCCTATTATACCATAAATCACCATGTAAAAACTTCAAGGCTTTTTATCTTTGTTATCTTCAGTTATTCTATAGATCAGAGTTTTCAAAGCTGCCTTCATATCACAGATTTATTGCCTTAAAGCCGCGAGTTTTGTGGTATTTAGCATTACTTTTGCAATGGTTTTGTGAACAAGCAAAAATGACCGGGATTTCCTACATAGATTCTACTTCAATAGCAGTATGCCATCGAAAAAGAATCTCAAGAAATAAGGTTTTCAAAGGATTAGCAGAGTTAGGAAAGAATACTTACGGCTGGTTTTTTGGTTTTAAATTACATGTAGTAATCAATGAAATAGGTGAAATTCAAGGTGTTACGCTAACCAGAGGTAACGTCGATGACAGAAAACCTGTACCAACTCTAACCAAAAAACTAACTGGACTTTTGTTTGGAGATAAGGGCTATATAAAGAAAGAGCTCTTTGAGAAACTATTCGATAGAGGTCTAAAACTCGTCACTAAAGTGAAAAAAGGTATGAAAAATGCACTGATTTCGCTGAAAGAGAAGATTTTACTAGGGAAAAGATCGATTGTTGAAACGGTTTTTGGCTGCCTAAAAAACAAATTTGAACTTGAGCACACTCGGCATAGATCCACAGTAAATTTCTTGGTACATATTTTTTCTACCCTCATTTCTTATTCAATGCAATCGAAAAAGCCCTGTATTTCTCAGCTTTACTTCGTTGGTTAATCCATAACTGGGGTTTAAAACAGTTCCTGGCAAAGTTATCTCAAGATTTTCTGTGTTTAATGCCAGAGCTTGGTTATTTAGGCAGAAGAGAAGTAGCAAGTCTTGCCGGCTCATCCTAAGGAAAGTGGTAAAGCTGTTGGTTACCGAAGGATTATAGGCGGTAGAAGTAATATTCGTTCAAAGCTCTTTACAGCCGCCATGTCTGCTGCAAGGTCCAAATCTGTACTTGGTGCCTTTTATTCCAAGCTTGTTGAAAGTGGTAAGAAGAAAATGGTAGCTATAACAGCTCTAATGCGAAAAATTATAGTGATTGCTAATGCAAGACTTAAAGAAGCAGTCAATGTGAATATTTAAAAATTTACATAGTAGTAACTGAAATGAGTTAATGAATATTGTGAATAAGTACGTCCACACAGACTTAAAGTACTTATTCACATATTCATTGGCTTAAGCAGGAATTGTTGTAGTAGCTGTTTGATATAAATTCTATTTCTATGACAAACGGGTTTTTATTGCCTATATGAAGTTGCAAAATTGTACAATAAAAAATTTTTAAAAAACATAGTTGATTAGATGCTTTTTTCAAGATACAAGGTCAATATTTCATTAGATGGTATTTATCTACCAAATGGGAAAAATATTCATTTTGAAGGAATTGTAGTATAAAGATGCAGCAGCCTAACATTATTGAGCCACTGAACTTCGAAAAGATTTTTTCTCGGATGAAAGAAGTCTATTCTCACAATTCGTGAACGGTTACTGGTCAGACTCATTAATTACGGTAATGCACATAGGCTGCGTGCCTATGTGCAAAGCTGCCATTTTCACTTCGTAAACATACCAAGAATTCTGTCCATTATTCCACCCATATTTGCTTCAGCTTGAGTATACTCTATTTTACCACCATGCAAGATTAGTTTAATATCTGATCCAGGTGATATATTAATAAATTTACTGCCAACAACTCCACTGCTAGTGATCAGAGCTGAACTATCAATTGGCAATTTTATGTCTTTGCTTATACACATATCGATTCGTGCTACGTAGGTAGCTTTGTCAAGTGATACACCAGTTATGCTTCCAACATCTACACCAGAGATCTTGACACTATCACCAACTCCTATACCGTTAGCGTTAGCAAAAAGACCATATATTTTATAGCAATCCTTATAGTTTTTCTTTATGTAAGATAGCTTATCAATAGCAAAGAAAATCAGAAAAATAGTAAAAATTAATACAAATAATCCAGCGGTTATTTCAAGTATATTTGACCTTCGCATCTTTAGTTATCAGGACTCCAGCTTTTATAGTAATTTTTCACTTTTTGGTTTGGATAGTATGCATCTTTTGTACCCGTTAAATTAGGAGTATGTTTTACTTTTCTTTTATTATTAACTGGTACTACATTATCAGTATAGTGAAGCCATATATGCCATTCCGGAGGCACTGTTGTAGGCTCAGAAACACTGCTATACATAACCCACCTTTTTCCTTTACTTGATTCATAGTAAGAATTTCCATTTTCATCTCTTCCTACAAATTTATCTTCTCTTCGTAATAGGCGTTTTATTGCATTACAAATTTTAGATAACATAAGGGTATTAAAACAAAAAGTATTATATATACTAATACTTTAACGATATATTAACAACAATTTAATGCAATTACCAATTTTACAAGTTATTATCCCAATAATTGCATCAATGTTTTGCTTTCTTGCCAAGAAACACAAGGTATCTTGGTTTATTTCTTTTATTGCAACAACAATCACTCTTATCATTTCATCAATACTACTCATTAAAACATATAAAGGCGAAATTATAACTTATCACCTTGGGGATTGGGCTCCCCCGTACGGCATAGAGTTAAGAATCGACGTGTTGAACTCCTTGATTCTAACTTTGGTGAATTTTATAGCGCTGATTAGCGTGCTTTATAGCTTTTATATTAACGAAAAAGAAATTAGCAAAAACAAAATCACTGGTTTTTACTCTCTATTTCTACTGTGCTTAAGCGGACTGTTCGGGATTCTAGTAACAAACGACATATTTAACCTTTACGTTTTCTTGGAAATTTCATCTCTTTCTTCTTATGTATTAGTTTCAATGGGAAGGGATAAAAAAGCCTTGGTTGCAGCATTTGAATATCTAATTAGTGGCACTATAGGGGCAACGTTTTACTTGTTTGGCATCGGGCTCTTGTATTCAATGACTGGAACACTCAATATGTCTGACATGGCTGAAAGAATAGTTCCATTATACGATAACAACATCATAAAACTTGGCACATTGTTCATTTTTGTTGGTCTCTCAATTAAAATGGCACTGTTTCCATTAAGCAGGTGGCTGGTTAATGCATATAGTGAGGCGCCAAGTTTCATTAGCATATTCTTTTCAGGCACAGTAACTAAAGTGATGATATATGTTTTCATCAGAATCTTTTATACTGTTTTTCATCAAAATTTTTTCTTATTTAAGCCGCTACTGGACAATGTGATAATTATCCTCGCACTTTGCGCTATTGTATTTGGGTCGATATTTGCAATAACTGCAAAAGACATAAAAAGACTGTTTGCTCACTCTAGTATTAGCCAAATTGGTTATATAATTTTAGCACTGAGTTTTAACTCAAAAACAGGTGTATTTGCAGCAATTCTTCACATAGTAAACCACAGCATAATAAAAACATCTTTATTCATGGCTGCAGGATGTATTTCTTACAAATTTGATACAACAAAAATAGAGAATTTATCGGGACTCAAGAAATCAATGCCTTATACAGCACTTGCGTTCACTCTACTAAGTTGTGCATTAATCGGTGTGCCTTTAACAAATGGCTTTGTAAGCAAGTGGTATATAATGAAAGCAATTATCGAATCTCATGCGTGGATTTCCCTTGTAACATTTGCTGCTGGCTCTTTCCTTGCATTGATATATATGTGGAAGATGGTAGAAAAAATGTATTTTGAAAATAGTGCAGCATCAAGCGCTGGAATGACACTAGGCAAAATTAACGATGTGCCATTTCCTATGCTTTTCTGTCTATTGTTTATGGCAGCTTTAACAGTAGTAACTGGAATATATAGCACTCCAATTCGGTTAGTAGTTGAGAAGTTGGTTTTTTGATTTTTATCTTTGTTTCATATTTTACTATACTTTAAGGTTATAAGTGTGGATAGGCTGAAGAAGATTCATTGGTTATTAATCATTAACGTGATAGCGCTGTTTTGCGTTGGCATTGCTGTTCAATACTCTTCTGCTGGAGGAAAGTGGGTGCCATTTGCGATTCACCAACTGGTCATATTCTCCTTCTTTTTCCTACTCGCTATAGCTATGCCATTCATAGAGCTAGATTTTTATTTGAAGCACGCCTACTTTTTTTATATAGCAGCAGTGATTTCGCTGTTAGTGGTGAATTTTTTTGGCTCACACATAATGGGTGCAACAAGGTGGATAAGAATTGGATCAATTAGTTTGCAACCATCAGAATTTGCGAAAGTGGGTTTAATACTTGCGCTTGCTCGCTATTTTGATAAGCAGAGTGTGTATAAAATGATGGAATTTAAAAGATTGCTTATGGCACTTATAATTATTTTCTTACCCGTGTTCTTGGTGTTAAAGCAACCTAATTTAGGCACAGCTATGATAATGTTATTTATAGGGATGTCAATTATATTCACAGCAATAATAAAAAGATCTCATTCGATAATATGTGGAACGCTTGGCATTTTTGCAGTACCAGCTATTTGGCCTTTTTTACGTCCTTATCACAAGCAAAGGATATTGTCGTTTTTGGATTCATCAGTGGATCCACTTGGGATAGGTTATAATGCACAGCAATCTCAAATAGCTATTGGTTCAGGAGGTTTGCTTGGTAAGGGCTTTGTTAACGGAAGTCAAACTCAACTTGGATTTTTGCCGGAAAAGCGTACAGATTTTGCTTTTGCAGTGCTGAGTGAGGAATGGGGATTTTTAGGTAGCATGGCTTTAATTTTACTCTATACTACATTGCTTGCTATAATGCTCTCTATTGCTTATAGGTCAAAAAATTATTTTTCTAAGTCGTTATCTATCGGCATTTTCGCCTTTTTTAGTGCTCATTTCTTTATAAACATCGGAATGACAATGGGCCTCTTACCTGTGATAGGTGACCCATTGCCATTTCTGTCCTATGGAGGAAGTACAACTGCTGCAAGCTTAATATGTATAGGGCTATTGCTGGCAATAAAAGCAGATGAACAACAAAATGCTTGTATTTCACCTATGCTAAAGTAAAATTAAACTTTAACTTAATAGTTGTTATGCTAGGTGGAATGCACGAAGAATGTGGAGTATTTGGTATAAGCTGCAATAACGATGCTGCATTTAACTCTATACTTGCTCTCCACGCTTTGCAGCATAGAGGTCAAGAGTCTTTTGGCGTAGTAACCAGTAACAACGATAAGCTGCACTCTTATCACTTTCAAGGTCAAGTGAGCAGCGTATTTGATGATATAGATGAAATAAAGAAATCCTTACCTGGAGATTGTGCAATAGGTCACGTTCGATACTCAACAAGTGGTAATAAGTTTGGAGTGCAGCCCATGCTTGGCAAAAGTGGCAAATTTGGGGATTTTGCCATAGCACATAATGGTAATTTAATTAATATTTCTCCGATACGCGAACAATTAATTAAACAAGAGTGCGTTTTTCAGTCAGATATTGATACAGAAGTAGTAGTGCATCTGACAGCAAGCGGTGAAAAAGATAGCTTCTTAGAGAGTTTTATATATGCATTAAAGCAAATACAAGGTGCTTATTCTTTTGTGGCAATCAATCAAGAAGTAGTTATTGGAGTACGTGATCCATCTGGAATCAGGCCTCTTGTTTTAGGAAAGTTAAACGGTTCTTACGTTCTTGCATCTGAAACTTGTGCTCTTGATATAATAAATGCAGAGTTTGTTAAAGAAATAGAACCAGGCGAATTAGTTACCATCAGTTCGGGTAGTAAGCTAGTCTCAATGTTTCCTTTCCCACAGCAAAAATCAAGTTTTTGTATTTTTGAATACGTTTATTTTTCAAGACCAGACAGCATAATGGAGAATAGGTCTATATACGATACAAGAAAAGAAATAGGAAGAATACTTGCGAAGGAAAGTCCACCAAAAAACAATGTAGATATGGTTGTACCAATACCTGATTCTGGAATACCTGCAGCTATTGGATATGCAAAGCATTCAGGATTACCTATGGAACTGGGAATAATTCGTAATCATTACATAGGAAGAACTTTTATACAACCAACCGCTGAAGTACGTAAAGTTAGAATAAAATTAAAATTCAATGCTAATAAGCACACTTTGAAAGGTAAAAACATAATTTTAATAGATGATAGTATAGTGCGTGGTAGTACGTTAACAAATATAATAGTTATGTTAAAGGATGCAGGAGTAAAAGAAATTCACCTCAAAATTTCAAGCCCACCAATTAAGCATTCTTGTTTTTATGGAATAGATACGCCAGAGTGCAAAGATTTAATTGCTGCAAATAAATCTGTAGAGGAAATTAAGGAAGTTATAGGAGTAGATAGCCTAGCCTTCTTGAGCATTGATGGACTATATCAGGCTGTTAAAGGAGAGGTGCGTAACAATGCTACACCACAATATTGTGATGCTTGTTTCACTGGTGATTATCCAATTGGCAAATAGTCTACGCAAGGTTTAGAAAATCTTAAACCGCCAAAATTTCTCTTGGCCTTTACTAATTCCGATTCTCGGAGTGCAAATATAATCTGGTTTAAGGTGAGATTCATAAACACAAAATTCGTGGCTTATAGTAAGGTCTTGCTTATTATGTTCTTTTGTAATGTTTAATCTTTTGCACAATATTCCTGGTCCGCCTAAGTTTGCCTCAAGCGGTTCAATGAGCTTTAATCCCCGTATTAACAACCCCAGTTATGGATTAACCAACGAAGTAAAGCTGAGAAATACAGGGCTTTTTCGATTGCATTGAATAAGAAATGAGGGTAGAAAAAATATGTACCAAGAAATTTACTGTGGATCTATGCCGAGTGTGCTCAAGTTCAAATTTGTTTTTTAGGCAGCCAAAAACCGTTTCAACAATCGATCTTTTCCCTAGTAAAATCTTCTCTTTCAGCGAAATCAGTGCATTTTTCATACCTTTTTTCACTTTAGTGACGAGTTTTAGACCTCTATCGAATAGTTTCTCAAAGAGCTCTTTCTTTATATAGCCCTTATCTCCAAACAAAAGTCCAGTTAGTTTTTTGGTTAGAGTTGGTACAGGTTTTCTGTCATCGACGTTACCTCTGGTTAGCGTAACACCTTGAATTTCACCTATTTCATTGATTACTACATGTAATTTAAAACCAAAAAACCAGCCGTAAGTATTCTTTCCTAACTCTGCTAATCCTTTGAAAACCTTATTTCTTGAGATTCTTTTTCGATGGCATACTGCTATTGAAGTAGAATCTATGTAGGAAATCCCGGTCATTTTTGCTTGTTCACAAAACCATTGCAAAAGTAATGCTAAATACCACAAAACTCGCGGCTTTAAGGCAATAAATCTGTGATATGAAGGCAGCTTTGAAAACTCTGATCTATAGAATAACTGAAGATAACAAAGATAAAAAGCCTTGAAGTTTTTACATGGTGATTTATGGTATAATAGGATTATGGTTAGAATTTCTGAGTGCGCTATTTCTGGTACTCTGGTTGGTTTTTTGCCGTTTGATAAGAACCTATTTGCAAAATTATCATCTACCGCACGACAAAAATCCTCGACGCAACAGTACAGTTCTGTAATATCTTTCTTCATGGGTAACCTCTTATTATTACTAAAATACTCGAGTTTACCCTGTTTCCCTCTTCTTAGTTATACTTTTATCTATTTTCTAATCCATAACTGAGGTTAACACTGCTGCTGGGAACCCTTCTGCTTCTGTTACAATATTTAAACAGTAATACATCCCATATATAAAGTACACATATGAAAACCCCGGCATACCAAACATTACTGAGGTTCGATTAGTATAGCCTCTTGCTGCATGACAAGCTGGGTCACTCATTCCTATATAGGCTTCAACTTCGGTTATTATTCCACTAAAGTTAGAAAATTTGAGGACTTTTCCCAATAACTCTCCAGCTACAGTTAAGGTCGGCCGCTCGTAGAAATTTCTTGGTAGTATTATGTTGCTCATTATAAGAGTATAAGTTGCTTGCATTTGCAAGCAACTTATACTGAATTTTCACTACTTTACCTATTTTGAGCAGCAGAAGCTTGATGCTTTTGTGGTGCGCCGCTCAAGTCTTCTACATTTGTTGAAGGCTGCTCCAAAAATTTTACTTCTTCAGAGCTTTGTTGTAATTGTGTTTGTGGCAATTGTGATGCTAATGCTTCATGTAAAGACTTTGGTTCACGTCTCTTGCCTACTTTTACTTCTTTGTTTGCACGTAACTGTTCTTCAGTAACACCATTGCTTTCAAGGAGCTTTACACCATTCTTATCGTCAATATTAATTTTAATTTTACATTCTTTTCCATCAACATACCACTTTAAAGTCATTTCATATAATCCACTAATTATTTCATAAACTCTTTCCCCTTTATCATTAATATAGCAACATGCCCCTCTCTTTTTTTCCTGATTAGAATGACAAAATGTCATTGTTTTTACATTGTACTTTTTACATATATTACCACTCAAAAGTTTAGCTATATCTACTCCTTCTTTACTAACATTCAACACAACTCTCACGGAAGGGTAAACAACATTCCCTTCCCTTTTGCCTTCTTTTATCATTATGGCCCCTATGGTATTATTTTTCATACCTTCAGATATCTCTGATTTAATTTGGTCAGCAATTTTGCCTACAATCTCTTTGCCGTGATACTGAGATTCTCCTTTCTTTGGAGAAAAAGGTTTTTGGTTTGTGGTATTGGTAGAAGGGTTGTTCTGTAATGCAAAGAACTTATTCCATTCTTCATCGCTTTCTAACTCGACATATTTACGCTTATTCTTGTCTGGTGTTGATTTAGGTATATCCTGAGTGCTCAAATCGCTAGGAAGTCCTTTTGTTTTATCAGAATTACCACTCTCCTTTGCTTTACATATATCCCTCCATTATCGTTAACACATAATGCTAGCATACGAGCATTATATCAATTGGTCAATTATAATTACAGCAACAAAATTTTTTATATTAAAGGCTCAAATACTCCTTTGCCTGATCAGTTAGAACGCGTCCTCTTGGTGTGCGCTTTACAAAACTAATTTTGATTAAATAAGGTTCTACTGTTTCTTCAATATTGCCAACATCCTCAGATAGTGCAATAGATATAGTGTCAATTCCAACAGGTCCTGAGGTGTTGAATAAAAATCTTAGATAATTCATATCAAGTTTATTAAGTCCCATTTTGTCTACACCCAATTTTAGCAATACAGAATCAGCAACTTCATAAGTGATTTTTTTATCATCTTTCACTTCAACAAAATCCCTTATTCTCCTCAGTAATCTCAAAGCAATTCTTGGAGTGCCGCGCGCACGGCAGGCAATTTCCCGTGCTGCATTTTCTTCAATTTCAGTAGAAAGAACTCTTGCGCCTCTTTTTATAATATTAACCAGTTCTTCAAAAGAATAAAACTCAAGGTGCAAAGGAATGCCAAAACGATCTCTGAGTGGCGCAGAAAGTAATCCAAGTCGCGTTGTTGCACCAATCAACGTAAATGGCGGCAAATCTATCCTTAAAGTGCGAGTAGATGGACCTTCACCTACTAATATGTCCAGGCAAAAATCTTCCATAGCGGTATATAAAACTTCTTCAATGCTGCGATTTAATCTATGGATTTCGTCGATAAATAGAACATCTTTTGCACTTAAAGTGGTAAGCACTGCGGCCAAGTCCCCAGCTTTGCTAAGTAAAGGACCAGAAGTTGCGCGAAAGCTGACCCTTAATTCTTTAGAAACAATTTGTGCTAAAGTTGTTTTACCAAGTCCTGGAGGACCATACAATAAGACGTGATCTAAGGCTTCAGTTCTCGTCTGTGCAGCGTTTATGAACACTTTTAAATTTTGTATTAAGTCTTTTTGCCCGACAAAATCGTCAAGTTGTTCAGGTCTGATGTTGATATTGCGCACATCTTCAGTATATTCTTTATCGCACGATATTGATTTCATAATGTTTTAAGCGCCATGCGAATAATATCCTTAGTGTCCAAATTTGGCGATTCGTCTTGTATTTTTTTTATCGTATCATAAGCTTTCATTTTTTCATACCCAAGATTGATCAATGCTGAAAGGGCATCTTCATTGATTGGATGAAAATTATTGTTATTTATTTCTAATTTACTCACTTTGCCACTTAATTCAGTGATGATTCGATTTATGAGTTTCAGGCCAAGTCCACTCATCTTGAGTGCTACTTTATCCTCATTCATAATTGCCAAAAACATCTGTTCTGGAGTTAATTTACTCAAAATTGACATTGCAGTTTTATAGCTAACGCCGCTTACTTTAACAAGCAATCTCAAGCACTGCTGTTCTTCTTTGCTTATGAAACCATATAGCTGAGCAGTGTTTTCTCTGTTATTTGCATAGGTTTCGATAAGTAATTTGATTCTGCTTCCGGTGGAACATGCATTTAAAGTTTTGGCTGAAAGATACACTATATAGCCAATATCATTCACATTCAGGATTATGTGATCACTGCGCACTTCATCAACTATCCCGCTTAGATTTCCTATCATTTTCAGCACTGTATAGGATTCAGTTTAAATACTCTCAGATCTTAGGTCAAGCAAACGAACATTATAATAGGGAAACGTGGCTAAAAACTTCCTTGACAAACCTCGCCAGCCCCCTTATCATAAAACTGAAGCTATATTATTTAACTTCCCAATCTGTGCAGATTAAAATGACAAGAAGACTTGTATTTGGCGTACTATTGTTTAATTTTTGCACTATGTGCATCCTATGTCTTTATAAAAATTTTGGGTTTTTACCCACATAAGCTGAAACGCGCTTATAAAGCGTTCAAGACATCACCCAACGTCAAATTTTAAAATAAAGAGTGGAATAACTAGCTACTCCGGGGATTCTTTGTCTTTTTTTTCTGCTGGTAAATTTCTTAAACATTTATAGCTTAAGTTAGTTGCGTTTAAAAGCAGCTAAATTGCAGTGTTTAAGACTTAAAGAACGCCGATACTGAAAATAGACAATAGACCTCTTTCAAAATTCACATCATCAACTCTAGATTGTAAATTCCAGCTATCAAATTGAATCTCAATCCAAAACGTTTTCGCCGATTGCGATATTTATCTGCAATAATTTTAAATCTTTTAAGCAAACCGATTACATTCTCAACCACAACTCTTTTGCTTGCAAGCTCTTGATTTTCTTGCTTTTGTTTCTTAGTCAATGGGTGCTTTTTCGTTTTTCTATGTGGCAATTCAACATTTGCGTGAATTTTTTGTAGACCTCTGTAACCGCTATCTGCTAGGACTTTGATACTTGGTAGTATGTGCACTTTTGACTCCTTAAAAAGCCGAAAATCATGTTTCCTACCATTTGAAAAAGACGTGCAAATGATCTTTTTGCTTTCTTTTTCCGAAATAATCTGTGTTTTTATACTGTGCTTTTTCTTTTTTCCTGAATAAAATCTTTTTTGCTTTTTTTGGGTCTTTCCACAGGAGTTTCTGTTGCATCTATCACTAAAACCTCATATTCTATATCACTTTTTAGAACCTCTTTTCGCCCTGGCAATGCAAAATCCGGATGTTTTACCAATGTATTTTCAATCCACTTTATGATTTTATAGGTCGTACTTTCGCTCATACCATAACTTCGACCAATGTGGAAATATGTCCGATATTCACGAAGATATTCCAATGCCATAAGTAGCCTGTCTTCTATACAGAGCTTGCTTTTACGCCCACTTTTTGCTTTTTTCCTTCTATCTTCTTCATCTAAAATTTCTACCATCCTGTTGAAAGTTGCCTTCTTTACTCCTGTCAGACGACGAAACTTCTCTTCATCTAACTCCTTAGTTTCTTCATATCTCATACTTTTAAATGTATGATTTTATACTAATTTTTTGCTCTTTTCCAATTTTGAAAGAAGTCTAATGACCAGGGCTTCTTTTGCCTTTTTTTTATTTGGTGAGTTTCTTAATATTTATGGCTAAAAGAGCCCAAGAGAGGTGTCATTCCAGCGCGTGACGCTGGAATCCAAAAAAAAGGATGATGTCATCCCAGTGTCAGCTACTTGGATGACACCGTCATAAAGGAACCAGTGTCAGCTACTTTCATGACACCATCATATAAGGTCTTTATTCCTTCTTAATAAAACATAAAAAGCCCCTTTACCACCATGTTTTTTCGTAGCTTGCTGGTAGTATAGAACCATATGCCGGATTTTAGTGTCATTTAACCATTTATTTAAGTTACTCTTTATAGTGTCTGTTTTATTTGTTGCACTGCCGTATCCCGTAATTACCAATAAACATCTATTTCCTGCTCGATAATTTTTGATAATAAAATCTGTCAATTTACAGTAAGCATCCTCTATATTATAGCCATGCAAATCGAGCTTATCACTTATAAAATATTTACCCCTATCAATCTTTGATTTTGTGTTGTAGTCAAGACAAAATGATGAGTTACCATTATTGGTATTAAGAAAATTCCCTTGTAAGTCGGAGGTACCTTTATCAACCATAGATTTTATATTTACTTTATGATCAACTTTCAAAGTAACTTTTCCACATTCTATTGGCTTAACATTTTTTTGCCAATCCAACTCATCGTCCGACATAAACGCATTAATCGAATTGTATAATTTTACAACAATATCCAAACATAGTAAAATGTTGCTTATTCTATAAAAACCCGATTTTCAATAATACGATGAAATCGTCAAAAACTAATGAGAATTTTTGGCTGTATGGAAAGCACACCTGCATGTCAGCACTGAAGAATAAAAATAGGCGGTGTATAGAACTGTTAGCAACAGAAAATTTCTATAGAGAACACGAAAAAGAAATTAGGCAATGTGTAGACAGTAAGGGCATTAAAGTTCGATTAGTAGAAAACAAAATACTTAATGACGTTTTACCCAAAGGTGCTAACCATCAGGGAATTGCTTTAAATGTTGCCCCTATTCTTTATAACTCAAGCATTGAAGAAATAGCTGAAAGCTCGAACGATAGCTCTACTATAGTCATTTTAGATCAAGTCACTGACACGCACAATATTGGGTCGATTTTAAGAACTTCAGCTTGTTTTAATGTCAACGCATTGGTTTTACCACATAACCATTCACCGAGTGAAAATGCATCTATTGCAAAAGCAGCAAGTGGGGCTTTAGATATTGTTCCGCTAATATACGTTACAAATATAGTAAAAACTATGCAGTATTTAAAAAAGGTCGGCTACTGGTGTTACGGGTTTGATTGCAATGCTAAAGAAAATATAGATGAAATAAAGAGTTTTGGAGAAAAAAGAGTGATCATTTTTGGTTCTGAAGAGAAAGGAATGCGGAGGTTAGTTAAAGAAAATTGTGATTATCTTTTAAAAATCCCAATGTCAAACGTAATTGACAGCTTAAATGTTTCAAATGCAGCAGCAATAGGCCTATATTCTATTTATATTAAAACAAATGCCAGCGCATAGCTGTTTATAATAAAAACACTTGATAAAAATGTGGTTTTATATTATAATGTGTTAAATAATGGACAAAAGGAGTTATATTATGTCTTATATGAGAAATGAACAGGATATTCGCTCTCAAGGCGTTTACTATAGCGCTGGGCTTAGAAGTTACCTAACTAAAGTATACAATTACATGGCTTTAGCTTTGGGCGTCACAGGGCTTGTTGCATTTTTAACAGTATTTTCTGGTCTTTTTCAAGTAATTTATTCTAATCCCGTTCTATCGCTTGTGGTAATGTTATCTCCGGTTGCATTGGTGTTCTACATGTCTTATAGAATTCAACACCTAAGTGCTCAGTCTGCCGTTACTATATTTTTCTCGTTCTCAGTGTTAATGGGGCTTTCCTTATCTTATGTTTTTATAGTTTATACTGCAGAAAATATAGCAAGGGCGTTTTTCATTACATCAATCATGTTTGGCTCTATGGCTTTATATGGCAATACTACAAAAAGAGATCTTACAAGTATGGGCTCTTTCTTGATTATGGGAGTTTGGGGGTTAATCATTGCGTCTATAGTAAATTTATTTCTTGGAAGTAGTCCTCTCCACTTTGCAATATCGTTCATATCAGTAATAGTCTTTACCTTAATGACTGCGTATGATGCTCAAAGAATCAAAGACGTTTATTATAAACATAATGACGGATCAGAAGTTGCTACTACTAAATTGGCAATACTCGGTGCAACTAATCTTTATTTTGACTTTATTAATATATTTCTCAATCTACTCAGGTTACTTAACTTGTTCAACAATAGGGATTAGATGTTTTCCTTTTTAAGGAAAGGCAGTAACAATTCTATAGTTTTCTTTTTAGTATCTTTAGTTGTGTTGATGTTATGTCTTGCATATGCATCGGTACCGTTATATAGCATTTTTTGTAAAGCTACTGGATATGGTGGCACAACAAGAAAAGTAACTAATGCAACAATAAGTGCAATTGACCAAAAAATCAGGGTCCACTTCAATGCTGATATAATGTCCGATCTACCTTGGGAATTTAAATCAGAAACTAACTACGTTGATGTAAACATAGGAGAACAAAGTTTAGCGTTTTATTACGCAAAAAATCTATCTGATCAGCCTTCATTTGGAATGGCGGTGTATAACGTTACGCCTTTCAAAGCAGGTAAGTATTTCAATAAAGTTGCATGCTTTTGTTTTGAAGAGCAAATGTTGCTACCAAAACAAAAAGCAGCTATGCCCGTATCCTTCTACATAGATCCTGAGATAATGCTTGATAACAACACAAAAGATTTAAGTGAAATAACATTATCATACACGTTTTTTAAGCTTAAGTAATAAACTTTTTCCTATTGTCCACCCAAGCAGCGTGAGCTTACTATTACCCACAAATATGAATTAATGTAACATAATAAGTTTATAATGCAGCTGCTTTTGAAAAAATATTTTTAGCAAAAACATCATGCCCATTAGCACCACAAAAATTTTAATTATTTACTCCTTCCAAAACCGAAAAAGTACGTACCTTTGTGAGAACAATTTAAATAAAAGCGGCGTTGTAAAAATAAAAACGTAAAATTGTTGCAACGAAGTTAGGTAAATTAGTTCATATCTAAATGTGGCCAAAGTAGGCTAATATAGCTGATTTTACGATATAGTAGAATTATTATAAATGGTGTCATTTCTTCCTGTCAACGATCTTCCTTCTCGTATAGACGACAGGTTTCTAATTCTTTATAATCTACCAAAGTTCTGTTTACTACTTTCTGACTCATGTCAAACCTCCATTTTTTTATATCAATTATTACTTTTTTTTCGGTTTGACACACTTTTTTGAACATTCTCGATTTTTCTGGGTAAGGTCAATTGTTTAAAAAATGGATAAGAATATTCTTATTTTTTTCCGTTCCAAAGATTTTTTTGAAACACAAATCATTGCGAGAAATTTTGAAAGAGCCATAATGCTTGGAAAATATGAATAATTATACACACAATTATTCAACCATATTTTTGAAGATAGCTAGTTTCTGTATTTATTTTAAATTGAAGAAAGCTCAAATGAAAGATCGTGTTTTTCACAGAATGCAGCCTAACAATACGCAGATACGGTGGAAAGCTCACTGGAATCTAATTTTCGTTATACAATCAAGTTTTATAGACCCCAGTGTCTAGATAATGGGATGACGAGAGGCAACGCAAGAAGTTTACTCTTAATAAAAACCTGATGATGAATCATTATTACCAAATTTCGGCCTGTTTCTGTTGCTGAAACCAGAACGAGGACGAGGAGGCCTCTTATGGTGACTTCCTCCAGGTTTTCTATTAAATGAATTATTGTAATAATTATCCCTGTCATTTGGACCATCTTTCCTTTCCTCGTTGTAAAGCTCACCTTCAAAAAACTCTCCCGTCTCTTGATCAACCCGACGTCTTGACAACTTTGGACATCCACCTTTTTCAAAGTCAATTACTAGTGCTTTGAAAGTATCATCTTGTTTAAGTATGCTCTCTATAGAATCTATGTGTTCATTAGCTATTTCACTTATGTGCATTTTTCCTTTTCTGCCATTAAGAAATTCAAGCTCTACAATAGACTTCTCTATTCTTACAACCTTGACATCAACTATAGAACCTTGTTCTAGTTCTGTTATTGAATCAATCATCATACTCTTTGCAATTTCAGCTTCAGTGCCACTTGTGGCAAAAACAGAAACTTTACCATCATCTCCTATTTCAATTTTTGCATTACTTCTTTCACACACACTGCGTATATTTTTTCCTTTAGCACCAATAGCTGCAGAAATTTTATCTTTATCTATGTAAAATGATAACATTCTTGGTGCATGGTCTTTGACATCATCACTGTGTTCTGAAATCACTGCATTCATTTTTTCTAAAATATGTAATCTTCCAGCTTTTGCCTGTTCTAAAGATTTTTCAACAATTGCAAAGCTTATACCAGGAATTTTCATGTCCATTTGTAGCGCCGTAACCCCTTCACTAGTTCCTGCTACTTTAAAATCCATGTCACCAAGATAATCTTCATCACCCAATATATCGGAAAGTATTATATATTCGTCTTTATCTTTAATGAGGCCCATAGCAATTCCAGCAACAGGGGCCTTTATTGGTACACCTGTATCCATTAAAGCAAGAGAAGTCCCACAAACTGTTGCCATAGAAGAAGAACCATCAGACTCCAAAATTTCGGACACTACTCTTATTGTATAAGGAAATTCAGACTTATCGGGTAAAACAGGATGAATTGCTTTCCAAGCAAGTTTGCCATGACCGATTTCTCTTCTTCCTGGTGCACGTGCAGCAGAAGTTTCTCCAACAGCAAATGAGGGAAAGTTATAATGCAACATGAAATGCTCACGTCTATCACCTTCAATATCATCCACAATTTGCTCATCTTGAGTAGTGCCAAGAGCAGTAACAACCAGTGCCTGAGTATTGCCTCTTGTAAATAGTGCAGAACCGTGAGTTCTGGACAGAATATCAACTTCAACTTCTATCTGACGTATCTCATCATGCTTACGACCATCTATCCTTACACCTTTCTTCCTAATTATTTCACGTACTAAAGATCTTTCAAAGTTTTTTACTGCATACGCAATTAACTTTTCGTCTTTTCCAGCCTCTTTAAGAGTATTCAATATATTCTCTCTGACCGCTTCTAGAGCTTGAACTCGCTCTTGTTTTACTGTTTGCGAATATGCTTTTTCAAAATCTTTACTGTGCTTTTCGAGATCTTGCATTATATCTGATATGTCGATAGGAGGAAAGTTCTCAGGTTTATTGCCAATTGTATCAGCAAACTCTTTTATGAGCTTAATGACAGGTTTAAGGTGTTCATGGCCAAATTTTATTGCATTAAAAACATTTTCTTCAGAGAGCTCTTTCACTTCTGATTCAACCATTAAAATTGAATTTTCATCACCAGACAAAAACAGATCCAAGCTGCTTGCTTTCATCTCCTGAACAGAAGGGTTGAGTATATAGTTATTATTTTCATCACAACCAACCATCACTCCAGCTATAGTAAAGTGAAAAGGAACACCAGAAATTGCAAGAGCTGCAACAGTACCAATCAATGCTGGCACTTCAGGAGGATTGACTGTATCATAAGTTAATAGATTGCACACCACACTAACTTCATCATTAAATCCTTCTGGAAAGAGTGGTCTTACACTTCTATCTATTACTCTTGAGATTAAAGTTTCTCTATCAGATGGCTTGCCTTCTCTTTTAAAAAAGCCGCCAGGGATCTTACCCATGGCATAGCTTTTTGCAATAAACTGCACATTTAAAGGTAGGAAATCAACATTTTCTTCCTTCTTCTTACTTACAACGGTTACTAAAACAGAAGTATCACCGTAATTTACAACTACTGAACCATGAGCTTGGCGTGCTATTTTTCCTGTTTCTAAAGATAAGGTACGACCACCCCACTCTATAGATTTTTTTATAATTTTAAACATACTAAATTCCTCGATTATTTTCTAATGCCTAACTTCTCTATTAATTCCTGATAGGCTTCATTACCAAATTTACGCTTTATATAATTTAAGTGCTTGCGTCTTCTACCTATCAATATAAGTAAACCACGCTTAGAGTGATGGTCATGCTTGTGCACTTTAAAATGCTCAGTTAAATTACTGATCCTCTCGGTCAAAATTGCACATTGTACAAAAGATGAACCTGTATCATCTTCTTTAATTGCATATATATTTATCAAACTCTTTTTCTTTTCGGATGTTATCGACATCTAAACCTCATTTTAAATATTAAAAACACGAATAGGTTTCACACAACCATAAATAAAACTGCACATTGCAATAGGTATACTACCCACTATCACACAACAAGTATCATAATTCTTTAAATTACGCAAGTTATTTAATACAATTTCCTGACCTTTTCTGATTTTCCCCGCTTCTTCTAGGGAAATTTCAATTTTGAACATCGATTTTAAAGCCGATTCAATGGGAATGATGAAACTTTTTGCATTACTCCCTGTACCTTCTATTACTCCAGTATCACCTTTTGTCATCGGAGAGTAAGTTATTGTGTTTCTTTCAGCGAGCTGTTCAATTGTCACTGATTCGTTTTCTCTAAAGTCACCTACCATAGTTCTTCTTAATTTTGTAATATGTCCAAAACAATTTAATGCAATGCCAAGATCCCGAGCAATTGACCTTACATATACACCACTACCGCACATCATAGAAAAATTTGCACTATTATTTATGGTGTTCACAGATATCAATTTTAGTTCATGTATTTTAATTTGTCGGGGTTTTATATTCACCTTTTGCCCACTTCTTGCCAATTTATACGCCCTTGCTCCTTTGATTTTTATTGCTGAAAATTGAGGAGGAGTCTGCTTGATCTCACCAATAAAATTTTCAATTGCACAATTTATTTGATTATATTGAGGTTCTATAGTGCTAGTTCTAATAATATCACCACCCAAATCATCCGTGGTTTTTTGTTCGCCCCATTTTATTGTAAAATCGTATGCCTTTAAGTCACAAGATAAATACGGTATAGTTTTTGTTGCCTCGCCAAGAGCAATTGGCAACACACCTGAAGCCAAAGGATCAAGTGTTCCCAGATGACCAGCTTTCTTAATTCCAAAAATCTTTTTAACTTGGGTTACAGCTTGTGCAGAACTAATTCCTATTGATTTATCAAGATTCAGCCAACCATGTTTCATAGTTAATTATATACAACTGATAACAGTTTAGCTTGAAATATATACTTTATGTGAAAAACAGCTTGACTAACATGCATTATTAACATATACTTAATCTTTTTATTAGCCTTGTTTAAGGAGACTATTATGACTATAAAAAACATATTGAAGTGGGAAAACACTGCACATATAACAAAAATGGGTATTGAAGGTACAGTTGCACTTGCATCTTTAGCGGGAGCAATAACAACAATATTAATTGCTACTAAAGTAATTGCTGGACCTGCATCTTTAGCACTTGTTGCTAGCCCTGCTGGAATTGCAGTTCTATTTATTGCCGCTGTATATTTTGCTGCACAAGCTTATTCTTCATATCAGCAAATGAATGCAATAGAAAATGTTAAGGGTGAAAAAGGCGATAAGGGCGAACAAGGACTTCAGGGTGAGAAAGGTGAACAAGGACCTCAAGGTGAGAAAGGCCCACAAGGTGAGAAAGGTGAACAAGGACCTCAAGGTGAAATTGATGAAGGAGTGCTTAAAACTATGTTGCAAAATACTGAAGTTATGAAAATATTTGAAGATAAGTTTCAACAAAAAGCATAATAACAAATTGTATAGGAGGTAGATTTTCTACCTCTTTTTTTTCCATTATTTAGGTACGTAAGTTATGGTAATCTATCCCACACCTCAACTACATCCTCACTAAACTCTATTATCTCTGCTTTTTTGAACCGATAACATTCATTGATGGATTGAATCCCTAAATCTCCTACAAAAGGAGTGGCATCATTGCCTAAAATTTTACCACTGCGGCAGATTATTAACCTGTCGATTAAGTTATGTTTTAATAATTCTGTGATTAACACTCCTCCACCTTCAACTAATAACCTTGTTATACCGATTTCTGAAACAAGTTTTGATGCCATGTCTTTGAGGCAGACTTTGCCAGCATTGTTTGAATTAACTATCAAATAATTAATGTTTTTTATTTTTTTCTCTATTTCTCTGTTTGTAATCACCCAAGTTGAACCTCTTGTCATCCCAGTGCGTGACACTGGGATCCATTCTTCTTCTTTTTTTCTAGATTCCAGCGTCACGCGCTGGAATGACATCGAGGGGTGTGCTGTTGGCTCTTTGCTTAAATCATGGTTATATAAGGTACCTGCAGTCTTTGCAATGTTATGCTCTTCCTTTAATTTCCCTTGGCTATCTATAATTAGCCTTATTGGCGATCTATTTTCAAGCCCTGGTAATCTGCAAGTTAAGAGTGGATCGTCATTAATAAGAGTATTGCTGCCAATCATAATTGCATCATATTTTGTTCTAAGCTCGTGTACCCAATTTCTTGTGCTTTCACTTGTTATCCATTTGCTATCGCCTGTAAATGTTGCGATTTTCCCGTCAAGAGTTGTTGCGATTTTGCAAGCTATAAATGGTCTATGAAATTCTTTAGTGGTGAAAAAACCGACATTCAGTTCTTCTGCATCTTTTTGCATAATACCTTGCTCAACCTCAATTCCTGCTTCTTTCAGAGCTTTAATGCCTCCACCTGAAACTCTACTATCTGGGTCAATAGTTGCAATTACTACCCTTTTTATTCCGGCTCTTATGATCTCTGCAGTGCAAGGTTCTGTAACTCCAAAGTGGCAACATGGCTCGAGCGTGATATACATAGTTGCATCTTGAATTGAACCTTTCGCGTTTTGCAAAGCGACCATCTCCGCATGCGGACGCCCACCGATCCCTGTATATCCCTCACTAATAATTGTATCATCCTTTACAATAACACACCCGACAGCAGGGTTTGGTGCAACATTTCCAAGATTTTTTTCTGCAAGCCTTAATGCAATTGACATGAAGTGATCATCTGTCATTAGAAAGAAGTCATTTCGTATGAGGTATCAAAAATTCTTCTGTGCTCATGTATAGCAAATCTATCTGTCATACCCGAGATATAGTCACATATTATTACTGAACGCTGAGATTCACAAGCGAGTTTGCTCCACTCTGTGGGAAGTAATCCTGGGTTTTCATAAAAACATTGAAAAAGTTCCTGTATTATGCGTTTTGCTTTGTTCATCGTTCTACTCAGTTTATAGCTTCTGTATATTTTCTCCATGTTGAATCTTTTCATTTCTTTTGTAGCATTTGCAACTTCTGGTGAAAATGTGACTAGCATTTTACTTAGACTTCTTACGTCTTCTACGCTTTTTATTTTGTGATCTTCAATATTTCTTTCAGTCTGAGAAACAACATCACTTATCATAATTCCTATAGTTCCACTCAGTGATTCATGTATGAGTTTGCTCTGAGGCAATTCTGAATATCCGCTCCTTACGTCTTTAAACATTTTTCCAATTAAAGGGACATTCAGCAAATCTTCGATGGTTACTAAATTTGCTCTGAGTGCATCATCAAGATCGTGAACACTGTAAGCAATATCATCGGCAATTGAAGCAACTTGCGCTTCAATGCTTGAAAATTCCTCAAGTTTTAGATCATATTTTTCATTATATTCTAATAACAGCTGATTATTTGTAGAAGACTCCGCGTTTTGACCAAGCAAGGGACCATTATGTTTTGCAACCCCTTCAATCACCTCCCAACTTAGATTCATACCATCAAAATCAGCATGTTTTTGCTCAAGATAAGTTAAAATCCTTATAGCTTGAACATTATGATCAAACTCATACTTCTCATTATTAACTTGAACTAGAGCATTCTCACCTGTGTGACCAAATGGGGGATGACCAAGGTCATGTGCAAGCGCTATGCATTCAGTGATATCCTCATTTAAGCCAAGTCTACGCGCAATGGACCTTGCAATTTGTGCAACTTCAAGGCTATGAGTCAGCCGAGTGCGATAGTAATCGTGCTCGTAATTGATAAAAACTTGCGTTTTGTACCCCAATTTCCTAAACGCATTAGAGTGAACAATGCGATCCCTATCACGCTGAAAGCAACTGCGATTCTCATCTTCTGGCTCTTTGAAGTATCTCCCTTTTGTTTTGCTTGGAAAGCATGCATAATTTAATAGAAAATTATTGTTTGACATGTAAAATTTTTACTATAATAAGTTATCAATAATAAAGGGTGGTTACTATGTCAACAAATTACAACATCAACTTAACTGATAATGCACTAAAAAAAATCTACTCTCTTGCAGAGCAGGAAGGGGATAAGAGTTCCGTTTTGCGAGTTGCAGTTTCAGGTGGTGGATGTTCTGGCTTCAAATACAATTTTCTTATGGATCAAATGAATAAAAATCTATCTTTGGATGATGAAGATGATGATTACGATGATGAGTTTGATGACGAAGACGAAGATGATGATTATGAAGAAAGCGAGGACTATAGAAGCCATTCCAGTTTTAGCGAAAAAGGTAAAGATATAGTAATTAATGATGAAAATGGCAATCCTGTATTAATGGTTGATAATTGTTCAGCAAAATTTTTAAATAACTCAGTTATAGATTATACTGAGGATCTCAGTGGTTCTGGTTTTCAAATAAAGAATGCCTTTGCTAAGTCTCAATGTGGTTGTGGTAACAGTTTCTCGGTTTAGTCAAAAATTTGATGTCATTTCAGTGCTTGACATATAACTGTTCGGATGTTGTAATGTGACACGATGTTACATAGTAAATGATAGTGCGTGACACTGGAATCCAGCCTTTTACGCAATTCCATCACAAACGTTATGTTTTAACATAGGATTAGCTACTTTTATGCTCACCAACTTAGTGTCCAATCGAAATTCCTGGATCCCAGTGTCAAGCACTGGGATGACAAAAATAATGAAAGGTTTTGAAAGCACGATGTTTGTACGGTTGTAGGCTTTTTAAACATGGGTGGTAATGTAGCACTAGAACTAACTTCTGTAGATAAAAGCTTCAAGGACAATTCTGCTGTTGTAAAAGATATTAACCTAAGTGTTACAAGAGGGCAAGTAGTAGCGCTGATTGGCAATTCAGGTGCAGGAAAAACAACTATATTGCAAATCGCAGGTTTGTTGGACAAGCCAACTTCAGGTATAGTTACGATAGATGGAATAAATTGCACACAAGCCAGTAATAAGCATAAAACCCACGTAAGAAGAAATTTTCTTAGTTTTGTTTATCAATTTCACTATTTGTTACAAGAGTTATCGGTGTTGGAAAATATTATGCTTCCTCAACTCATTGCAGGAAAAAGCAAAGCTGAAGCAAAAAAAAGTTCGCAAGCAACATTGGAAAAATTTGGTCTAGAAAACAAAGCAAGTAGTATGATATCTGAAGTTTCGGGTGGGGAAAGGCAGAGAGTTGCAATTGCAAGAAGCATTGTAAATTCTCCAAAGCTTTTGCTTGCAGACGAGCCAACAGGAAATTTAGATCCAACAAATTCTTTGAATGTATTTTTACTGTTACATTCGTACGTAAAGGAAAATAACAGCTCTATGCTTATAGTAACGCATAATCATCTCCTTGCAGAAAAGGCAGACTGCATTTTCCAATTGAGAGATCGATCATTAGTGAAGTTGTAAATAGGAAAAATAGCACAATTTCTATGCCTTATACTTATCTAACCAATGATCATTAACAGAGTACAACTCGCATGAAATGCTTTCATTGCTTTTTATACACGGACTTCTTAACTTACGCTGTTTACTTAGGGAACACCCCGATAACATAAACACAGCTAAAACAAAAAATAATAGCTTTTTAAACATAACAAAACCTTTTTATTTATATTACTACACTCATTTCTCTTATTTGTAAAGATTAGGCATATTCTTTTACCCTTACCTCTTTTTTGACCTTTTGAGAAGAAATAGCTGCACTATTCAAGCGCAGTTTTATATAATCGTCTACGATTTGAGCCACTTTCTCTTCTTTATCCCTTAGAAAGTGATTAGTATCATCTATTATATGATATTTCATGTGATCACTTTTTACTGAATTTATCAACCTTTTTGCTAATTCTGTTACATCGCTTTCTTCTGAAATGGTATCATCACTGCTTTGTATTATAAGCCCAGAAGCTGGACAGGGAGAAAGAAAAGAAAAATCGTACTTAGTTACCGGAAGAGAAAGAGCAATAAAACCCACTATCTCAGGGCGGCGCATTGTTAGCTGCATAGCCACCCATGCTCCAAAAGAAAAACCAGCGATCCAAATTGGAACGTTGCTAGGATTATGTTCCTGAAGCCAATCAATGGCTACCGCAGCGTCAGTCAATTCTCCTATACCCTTATCAAAAGTTCCGGTAGATTTTCCCACACCACGAAAATTAATTTTCAATGCAGAAAAATTGTTATCGATAAAAGACGTATATACACTATGTACAATTTTACTATCCATATTACCACCATATTGAGGGTGATGATGTAAAATCAGCACAACCGGCGCGTTGACATCTTTGCTTTGGTGGTATTCACCTTCTATCTTTCTTGTTGCATTATTCAAAAAAACTTCTACCATGGTAACTCCTAATAAGAACCCGCTTGACAGGTATTTATGACGTGAATTATTAATTATGTATTAATTTCGCTGTTTTTGCAATAAATTTTTTATCGTGTTAAACATAGTTGATTATAGTTAATGGTAAACTTATTTAAGTGACAGATGAGTCCATTCTCTTTAGAAAATAGTGGTTGCGTATATGCTGATTACAATGCAACTGCTCCAATTAGTGAAAATGTAAAAAAAAGTATATTTGAGGTCTTGTTAAAACAAACGCTTAATCCATCATCGCTACATAAAAGAGGACAAGAAGCGAGGAAGATTCTTCAGGATGCAAGAGATAACGTACGTGGTGCTATTGGCGTCTCAAGTGATAAAGAAATAGTTTTTACGTCTGGTGCAACTGAAGCGAATAACCTTGTTATGAGAGGAATAGCAGGCTACCTGCATGTAATTTCAGCTATAGAGCATCCTTCAATTCTTAATTCTGCATGTAATCCATACATAATACCCGTTAATCAGGAGGGCATTGTTGACTTTTTAGAGCTAGAGAAAATTCTAAGCGAACTTAAAGGAAACAAAGCAATAGTTTCAGTTATGATGGCAAATAACGAAACCGGAGTTATTCAACCTATTGAGGAGATAGCTGAAATAGCACACAAATTTGGAGCAATGTGCCACACTGACACTGCTCAAAGTGTTGGGAAAATTAAAGTTAATATGGAAGATTTAGGAGTGGATTTACTTACTTTGTCTGCCCATAAATTTGGCGGTGTAGCAGGCAGTGGAGTTTTAATATTCAATAAAGAACTTGTGATAGAACCTATTATAATAGGTGGTGGACAAGAGAAGGGATTTCGTGGTGGTACGGAAAATATTGTTGCAATTGCAGGCCTTTCTGCTGCACTGCAAAATATTCCAGATCTTCTATCCAAAATGGATGAAGTAAAGGAGCTACGTGATCAATTAGAGTGTGAATTATTAAATCTTGCCAGTGATATAAGAATCTTCGGTAAAAACTCTAAGAGGCTGCCAAACACAAGTTTTATTTATATGCCAGGAGTAAAGAGTGATGTGCAGCTCATGCATTTTGACTTGAATCATATTGCAGTTAGTAATGGCTCTGCATGTTCTTCTGGAAAAGTTGAGCCTTCCCATGTTTTGCTTGCAATGGGAACAACAAAAGAGCAAGCAGAGTGTTCAATTAGAATCAGTATAGGTCCAGAAACTAAACCACAAGACATAAAAAAAATAGTGGATTGTTGGTATAATATCTACAAGAAAAACACCTTGATATAGATAATATGTGGTATCATGCAGGGAGCTATAAATTAATGTAAAAAATTACTTCCGCCAGCCCCCTTATCATGAAACTGAAGCTAATTATTTATCTTCGCAATCTCTGCAGTGGATTAATGACAAAAAAACTTAATGTATTTGGCGTAAGTCATGATGTGCACCTTATGTCTTTATCAAATTTCTAGGTTTTCAAGCTGAAATACGCTTATAAAGCATTTAAAACATCAAAAAACGCCAACTTAAAAAATGGATAGTGAATAACTAGCTACCCTAGGGTTTCTTTTGCTTTTTTTTTCTATTTAGTAAATTTCTTAATGTTTATGGCTAAAAGAGCCCAAGAGAGGTGTAATTCCAGTGCTCCTTTTTTTGTCATCCCAGTGCTTGACACTGGGATCCAGTTTTCCATATAATCTCATCGAAAATGTTGTAACCACTTTCTGTGCTAGTTTGCTTGCTTACAAGCAAACTTTCCTGGATCCCAGTGTCTGGGCACTGGGATGACAGAAGAAGGAGGCACTGGGATGACAGAAGAAGGAAGCACTGGGATGACAGGAGAAGGAAGCACTGGGATAACAGAAGAAGGAAGCACTGGGATGACAGGAGAGGGCACTGCCGTCATAAAGGAACCAGTGTCAGCTACTTGGATGACACCTTGACGATTCGTCATCCCGCTGCTTGTTAGCGGGATCTGAGATACCGCGGCGGTATGACGGTCCGTAGTGGTATGACGGTTAAGTAGGGTGTCATCCCAGTGCCCCCTATGGTGTCATCCCAGTGCTTGACACTGGGATCTAGTCTTTATTATGCAGCCACTTATTTAAAGTTAAGTTTTCTGGATCCCAGTGTCACGCACTGGGATGACAGAAGAGGGGCTACTTGGATGACAGGAGAAGGAAGCACTGGGATGTAATAGTTTAGACTTGATCTGACAGGCAAACAAAGTAAGATAAAAATATGAACAAATTTTAAAGGAGTGTCAGGCAACACAAGAAAAAATACTAAAACCAAAGTTGGGATTGCTAGAACTTGCAAAGCAATTAGGAAATGTATCACAGGCGTGTAAGGTAATGGGATATTCAAGGGATACATTTTACCGCTTCAAAGAACTGTATGAAACAGGAGGAGAAGAGCGAAAAGCAAGCCATTATATGCAAATAGAGTATCGGAGGATATAGAAAAAGCAGTAATTGAAATAGCAATAGAATTTCCAGCATATGGACAAGAAAGAGCAGCAAACGAAGAGAGGAATTCTCATCTCTGCAAGTGGAATAAGATCAGTGTGGCAAAGAAACAATCTTGAAAATTTCAAAAAGAGGTTAAAGGCATTAGAAGCAAAAGTAGCTCAGCATTTTAACAGAAGAGCAGATAACAGCTCTAGAGAAGGCTAAGGAAGAAAAAGAGGCCCATGGAGAAATTGAAACAGAGCATCCAGGATACTTGGGTAGCCAAGACAGTTATTATGTGGGTAATATCAAAGGTATTGGAAGAATTTACCAGCAAACCTTTGTTGATACCTATTCTAGAGTTGCTTTTGCTAAGCTTTACACAGAAAGGACTGCTATCACAGGTGCAGATCTTCTTAATGATAGGGTAATACCGTTTTTTGATGAACAGAAAGTATCATTACTACGCGTTTTGACGGATCGTGGTACAGAGTATTGTGGCAGA
This sequence comes from Wolbachia endosymbiont of Oedothorax gibbosus, assembly GCF_936270435.1. Classification (NCBI taxonomy): domain Bacteria; kingdom Pseudomonadati; phylum Pseudomonadota; class Alphaproteobacteria; order Rickettsiales; family Anaplasmataceae; genus Wolbachia; species Wolbachia endosymbiont of Oedothorax gibbosus. The sequence goes on along the minus strand of NZ_OW370567.1, from coordinate 1,305,701 downwards.
CCGGAAAATCACGCTTACCAGCTGTATTTGGGGGTAGAAAATATTGATCATTCTCGAACCAAAGCTCGTTCTCCACAGACTAATGGCATATGTGAAAGGTTCCACAGAACTATGCAAGATCAATATTATCTTTAGAAAGAAAATTTACACCTCTTTGGCAGAACTTCAGTTAGATGTAGACCATTGGGTGCATTCTTACAATAGATCTAGACCGCATTCAGGTAAATATTGCTATCCTATGCAAACCTTTTTTGATAGTATGCATATTGCTTATCAGAAAAATATTGATAGCATTAAACAGGATGCTGATTTTGGTTTTGACTTTGTCAATTCTTCTGTCAGTTAATTCACGCCTGTCAGATCAAGTCTAAACTATTACAAATAATGTCATGCAAGCAGCCACACTACTTGCATGACATCAGTTCGACTTACCGTCCAACTAGAAAGCTGTACATAGAATGCCAGATGTTGTTTATTTACTTTCGATCTTTTCTATCAATTTTTTAACTAAACCTCTTAGCTTTTTACTGGATTCATCGAGCTCTTGAATCTGCGAGCTGCGCTCTTTCATTAGTTGCTTATAGTTACCTTTTATGTAGTCAATCATTTCCTTCATCTGAGCAATCATCTTGTTGATATCCATACTACCCAAATCAGGTATCATGTTAGGCATAGCACCTTCTAACATACCGCCAGCCATAAGCTGCTGAGACATTTGCATAAATGGTTTTAAAGTCTGATTAAGCAATTCAGGATCCTTGGCTAATTTTTCTATTTGCTCTTTGCAAGTATCCATATACTGCTTCATAAATTCATCTTCTTGCCCTTTGTCTATCATAATTATAACCTACCTAAAAATACGTGTTCTCTATTATATATCGTTTTAAAATTAAAAACAATACACAAAATACCTATTGGTAACCCTATTAATACTTTATTAAACAACAAACAATTTGTTTATAGAGGGTCACATACCTTCTTTAACCATTCCTTATCTTTTACGCTATTTTCTAAGTTTTTATAGACAAATTGATGGTAGCCATTTATCCATTCAATTTCATCTTTAGTAAGCATTTGCACATCTATTAGCCTTCTATCATATGGAATGGAGGTCAGTTGTTTGAAATGTAAAAAGCTGTTTTCTTGTCTGTCGACATACATCAGATTTTCAATTCTTATTCCATACTTTTCTGGAATGTAATAGCCAGGTTCGTTAGAAAGTATCATTCCTGGCGTGAGTTTCACTTTATTTCCCTTTGATATTGCTTGTGGCCCTTCGTGTACTGATAGGTAACTTCCTACTCCATGCCCTGTACCATGCATATAGTCCATTCCAAATTTCCATAAATGCGTACGTGCCAATATATCCAATTCTCCACCAGTAGTGCCAGGAGGAAAGATGACGCTTGCTACAGCAATGTGAGCTTTGAGTACTATTGTATAGTGGGTTATTTGCTCATTGGTCGGATTACCAACTACTACAGTTCTTGTCACATCAGTTGTGCCATTAAGGTATTGGCCACCAGAATCAATCAAATATAGTCCATCTTTCTGAATTACTTTATTCGTCTTACTGCTTGCACGATAGTGAATTATTGCACCATTTTCATTAAATGCGGAAATTGTTGGAAAGCTCAATTGTTTAAACAAATCCTGCTCTTTTCTGTATTCTAAAATTTTTTCTTCGGCTTCAAGTTCTGTACCAACATTACTTTCAAGCCAATGTAGAAAGTTTGTAACTGCCACTCCATCTCTGATGTGCGCATTTATAGCCCCAGCTATTTCAGTTTGATTTTTCACTGCTTTATAAATTAAACAAGGATCTTCTCTTTTAACTACCTGTTTATCTTTTATTACAGCCATGATGCTCATAGGAGTTGTGTTTGGATCTATAATTATTGAATTTAGCTTGTGCAGCGAATTTTCTAGCTCACTAATATCAAAAATATTTATATGATTGCCTAAATTTGCTTCTATAGTTGAATGTTCTTTATCTTGAATAAACAAATCAACATTACCGCTTTTATACAATATAGCACGGCCAAATATACATGGAGTATATTTGGCATTTTCATTTCTTAAATTTAATAGCCATGAAATTGAATTTGGATCAGTTAAAAGCACTGCTTCAGCTTCTTTATCTATGCTTTTAGCGACTTTTTCACATTTATTCTTGCTAATTTCACCGGAATACTCAGTTGCATGTGGAACTATCGTTTGTTTTCTACAATTATTTTCTTTTCTAATTGAGTAGGGTGCTAATTTACAAATATCTTCATACTTTCTTATATCTTCTATGGTAAAATATTGCAAATAATAACCTAGTGAGGCAGTCGATGTTAAGTTTGCTTTTATCCATTCGTGTGGATCCTCTTCTTGTATATTATATACTTGAAAATTGCCCTGATCGAGCTGATTGTGAGCTTGTGTGATGTAGCGTCCATCAGTAAAAAATGGGCATTTGTTGTTTTTCGTGACAATGAGTAGCCCATTTGTTCCTGTAAAGCCACATAATTCTGTTAACTCTTTTGAATATTCATTTAAATACTCATCTTTAGTATGCAACATAAATGCGTCAACATTTGTTTCACACATAAAAGAACGAAATTCTTCGATTTTTGACATGATATTACCTCTAGACTTGAAAAATATTTGAAATTTTTTATGAATCTCTGTTTAGGAAAACTGTGGTAACACAGCTACTATAAGTTATGGTAATTAACAAAGCTACTTTTGTCAAGCAAAATTTTCAATTAGCAATTTTTCTATTTCTCAAATACACCAGTATGCTAACTATTGCTGCAGGAGTGATGCCTTGTATTTGCTTTGCAATGCCAATTGTTGCTGGTTTTATCGTCTGCAACTTTTCTATTACTTCACTTGACAGGCCTTTAATCTGTGAGTAGTTGAAATTAGTTGGAATTTGAGTGCTAACTTCCTCTTGTAGAAACTTCATATCCGCTTCTTGTCTTATTAGATAAGGTTTGTATTTTGCTTCAATTTCAACAGCTTCGTATATTTCATTCTTAGTTATGCTACCCATTGCGGCGTCATTCCAGCGCGTTAACTCCAGCCATATTTCTTGTAATTTATTCCAGTCGATATTTGGGTAGCTAAGTAAATCTAGTGCCGTTTTTCTTATCCCATCATAAGATATTTTAATGCCATAAGACCTAAGCTGCTCAGGAGTAATCGTCAGACTCCCTAACTTCTCTTCAAGCTGCTTAATGGATTCAAGTTTATTCTGTAAAACAGAGTATCTCTCATGCGACACAAGGGAAATATCATAACCTTTTTGTGTTAATCTTCTATCTGCATTATCTGACCTGATAGCTAGTCTATATTCTGCACGTGAAGTAAATAATCTATAAGGCTCGATCACCCCTTTGGTGACTAGATCATCTATCATTACGCCGATATACGAATCTGTGCGGTGAAGAACAAAACTTTCTTTTTTTTCAGATGCAGAAAGTGCTGCGTTAATTCCAGCGATAATTCCTTGCCCTGCTGCTTCTTCATATCCAGTAGTGCCATTAATTTGGCCAGCAAAATATAGGCCTTTAATTTTCTTAGTTTCAAGAGTATGGCTTAGTTCTCGTGGATCAATATAGTCATACTCAACTGCATATCCAGGTCTTAGTATTTCTGCATTTTCAAGTCCCTTGATACTCTTTATCATTTCACACTGCACTTCAATAGGCAATGAATTTGAAATTCCGTTCGGGTATATAGTATCATCATTCAAGCCCTCTGGTTCTAAAAATATTTGATGACTACTTTTTTCTGCGAATTTTTTAACCTTAGTTTCAATGGATGGGCAGTATCTTGGTGCAACAATGTCATCTAAATATGAAGAAGCTGACCTATGAAGATTTTCTCTAATTATTTTATGCGTGTTTTCATTAGTATGGGTAATAAAGCATGATACCTGAGGTTGGTTAATTTTTTCTGTGAGATAAGAAAACGGCACAGGTGGATTATCACCCACTTGTTCTTGCAATATTGACCAGTTTATAGTGCCACGATCAAGCCTTGGCGGAGTTCCGGTACGCAATCTACCTAATTTAAAATTATATTTCTTCAACGTATTTGCAAGTTCTACGGCAGGCTTATCTCCCATTCTCCCTGAAGGAGTTACCTGCTCTCCTATATGAATCACACCCCGCAGAAAAGTCCCTGTAGTTAGAACGACTTTACTTGTCAGTATATGCTCCCCTGAGCTTGTTATTACAGCTTTAATGCACAATTCTCCATTGTTATTACTCTCTATAAGAAAATCGTCAACCGACTCTTCTTTTACCGTCAAATTATTATAATTTAGAATAATTTCCTGTATTGCTTGCTTGTATAATTTTCGGTCTGCCTGTGCACGCGGGCCCCATACTGCTGCACCTCTGCTGCTATTTAAAATGACTGAGTGTATACTTGCTTGATCGATTGCTCTTCCCATTATTCCATCAAGAGCGTCAACTTCCCTGACTACAACGCCCTTTGCAACTCCTCCGATTGCTGGATTGCAGGACATTTCCCCTATAGTTGAAATTTTATGAGTTATAAGCAGCGTGTTTGCACCAAGGCGAACTGCAGCAGCAGCAGCTTCGCACCCTGCATGACCACCACCTACTACTACTACGTCATATTTATGCATGCCTTCTTGAGTAACTCTTACTCTACTAATATTCCGACTATTAGCGGTTAATGTCAAATTTTACAGTAAATTCATTACTTTTTCTGTCATCCCAGTACCTTCTCCTATCATCCCAGTCTGGGATGGCTTTGTTGCATAGCAACCGAAAAAATCTGGTAGCTACTGACAAAATTCATTATAAATAACCATTTAACTGTTGAAGAAAAAATATGCCACAGAAAATGAAAGTCAGTAACCAAAACGAATATAACAAATTCCTTGAAAAAAGAGGAAATATTTTTCGTTACATAGATGAAGCTATCGAAAATTGGTATGAAAATAGTCCAAAAATGCAAGGCGGCAACTATATTTATAGTGATAAAGTTGTAATTTTGGTGCATATAATCGTCAATCTCTTTAGAATTGGTTTAAGACAAACGGTAGGGTTTATAAAAGGATATTTGCAACAAATAGGAAAAAATTTGGCAGTTATCAGCTATTCACAAGTATCAAGAAGGTTTAAAAAACTTAATATTAAGATAAATGATTGCAGGGTTGATAAAAGCAACATGGAAAATATAGATAGCACAAGTATCAGCATTGACTCCTGCAACAATGTTGCAATAAACTTTGGTCCGCTTTTCCACTGTGTGTGAAAGAGTCTGGCAGCTCTTTTACTCGAAACACGATATGCACGTCTTCATGGTTAATCTCAATTCGCTTAACTAATGTTCTAATGATATCACAGCCAATCTGCGTTATCAAGACTTGAGTTAACGCTAGAAGGGGAGTGTTAAATAAACCATACGCGTCAAGTTAAGGAAAAGTAGTATAAGAAAAAAAGGGAAATGGTAAAAACTATTTTAGATAGTAAGCAATAAAGCTAATAGTTTATAGATTTTTCTGAAAAATTTATTTCATTTTAAATCAAAACTTCCTTGAAAAGTAAACGTAACAAACAAGATACCCCTTTTAAATGTTGCTATATTGGGCAATATTTCCTTAACTTGACGCGTATGGTTAAATAAACTGTGTCAAACCGAAAAAAAAGTAATAAATTGATATAAAAAAAAATGGAGGTTTGACATGAGTGCGTCAAGGGAAGCGTTTAGAAAACAGTTGGTGAAAATCCAACCTAGGCAAAGTCTAGCCAACAGCCTAGAACAGACCATTATGCTGTGTAAGGTAACGAGCGTAGTAAAGCTAATGGAATGGACAATACAGGGTGCAACGAAAGTAAAGGTATTGAGTTCCGAAATTGCCAACATTATAGACCCCAGTTATGGATTAACCAACGAAGTAAAGCTGAGAAATACAGGGCTTTTTCGATTGCATTGAATAAGAAATGAGGGTAGAAAAAATATGTACCAAGAAATTTACTGTGGATCTATGCCGAGTGTGCTCAAGTTCAAATTTGTTTTTTAGGCAGCCAAAAACCGTTTCAACAATCGATCTTTTCCCTAGTAAAATCTTCTCTTTCAGCGAAATCAGTGCATTTTTCATACCTTTTTTCACTTTAGTGACGAGTTTTAGACCTCTATCGAATAGTTTCTCAAAGAGCTCTTTCTTTATATAGCCCTTATCTCCAAACAAAAGTCCAGTTAGTTTTTTGGTTAGAGTTGGTACAGGTTTTCTGTCATCGACGTTACCTCTGGTTAGCGTAACACCTTGAATTTCACCTATTTCATTGATTACTACATGTAATTTAAAACCAAAAAACCAGCCGTAAGTATTCTTTCCTAACTCTGCTAATCCTTTGAAAACCTTATTTCTTGAGATTCTTTTTCGATGGCATACTGCTATTGAAGTAGAATCTATGTAGGAAATCCCGGTCATTTTTGCTTGTTCACAAAACCATTGCAAAAGTAATGCTAAATACCACAAAACTCGCGGCTTTAAGGCAATAAATCTGTGATATGAAGGCAGCTTTGAAAACTCTGATCTATAGAATAACTGAAGATAACAAAGATAAAAAGCCTTGAAGTTTTTACATGGTGATTTATGGTATAATAGGATTATGGTTAGAATTTCTGAGTGCGCTATTTCTGGTACTCTGGTTGGTTTTTTGCCGTTTGATAAGAACCTATTTGCAAAATTATCATCTACCGCACGACAAAAATCCTCGACGCAACAGTACAGTTCTGTAATATCTTTCTTCATGGGTAACCTCTTATTATTACTAAAATACTCGAGTTTACCCTGTTTCCCTCTTCTTAGTTATACTTTTATCTATTTTCTAATCCATAACTGAGGTTATAGAGGTCGACACTGTTCATGTGGTGGAAGACAGCATGAGGGGTAACGATAAGGCAAGTTATTACTCCGCCAACAATGTTGCAAATTTTTCTTTTCTTCTCCATTATGTCCAGGAAAGTTTGATAGTTCTTTTACACGAAACACCACGTTTACGTCTTCAAGGTCAACTTCAATTCTCTTAACCAATGTTCTAATAATACCGCGTTTAGTTAGCCAGTCTGCGCTATCAAGGTTTGATGTAATATTGGAAGAAAAGTCTTCTAAATTGGTCACGACCAGAGTTACTTCCTGTTCTAATTTCTTTTGATCAAATATCCTCTTCTTCTCCTCTTCAATTGTTTTTAAGCTTTGTTTCATCGCTTTGATTCGTGGTTCAAATTCTTCTTGATTAATATATTCTTGGGCATAACTATCAATAAGTCTAGCAATGCCTCGTTTTAATTTATTTTCTTGCTTTTCAAGCAAATCGCTTTTTTTATCCCACGATGATTTTTTAAGCTCTAAAAGTCTACGTTTGTATTCTTCTAAAATTCTATTTGGATTTTTCAATAAATGCTTAACTTCTTCCCACACAGCTGTTTCTAATGCATCTGTACGAATGTGTTTATTATCACAAATTTTGTTACCACCAAAACGGTAAGAATCTCTACCAATACAACGATAATATGCATAATGCTCAACTTTTTCTCCTCGTTTATTTCTTACAGGACTTCCATAATATGCATAACGACAACGCTTACATACGACTAAACCTTGTAATAAATACTTTGCTCCTCTTTCTCTTGTCCTGGCTATTTTTCTGTTCTCAGCTAACTGTTCTTGAACCATATCAAATATATCTTCATCCACTATATTTGGCACTTTAACATAAACCCAATTCGCTTTTTCGACAGGATAAATGGAGTAATTATCTTTTGGCTGTTCACAAGAATGTTTTTGTGGTCTTATCTGTTGTAACCTTACACCTACCTTTGTTTTACCAAAAGCTGCTTGTCCTTTGTAAGCGGGGTTTTTTAACATACCCCAAATTACACTTCTATCCCAGCACTTTTTTCCTGTTCGTGTCATAATGGACATAGTATTTAGCCGACGACATACTTCCCCAATACTTGCCCTTTCTCTGCCTATCCACAAAAATACTTTGCGAACAACATCAGCTTCTTCTTCGTTAATTTCAAATAAAGCTTGTCCTCCTCCCATATACTTATCTATATAACGATAACCGTATGGAGCTCCTCCCATTACACTTACACAACCTTTATTAGCCGCATAAATCTTTCCACGACGACTTCGTTCCATAATTTTTGCACGTTCATATTCTGCTATCATACCTTGCATTTGTAACAGCAATTGGGATTCTGGGTTATCGTTAATCTCATAATTTAAAAAAACCGCTTCTGCTCCTGCTTTCTGAAATTCTTCAAGCAATATCATTTGATATGCATATTTTCTAGATAAACGATCAGGAGAATGAATGTAAATTTTATCAATTTCACCTTCTATTACTTTATCACGTAATTTTTCTAGACCAGGACAGACTAAATTAGATCCACTGTAGCCATTATCAATAAATTCATGCTCTCTCAATAATCTGTACCCATCCATGCTAATCTGCTTCTCTATAGCTGCAACTTGGCTTGCTATTGTATTTTCTTGTGCTTGTTTCCCCGAAGAAACTCTTGCATATAAACTCACTGTTACCATTTGATCCCCCTTGAATCGCACTTTTATGTTTTAAGCTTTTTTGACTTACTTGCTTTGATGCTGCTCTTTCATAAGCATCTAACAAATACTTTTCTGACAACCGATTAGGCTCATAGCTACAGCTAATCCGTACAGCCGATCTCTTATTCCCCATGAACTTTCCTTGAAATAATATGTTCATATCATTCATTGAAGCTGATGGTTAATTGATTATTGGTGCTATAAATAAATAGCTCTCTTGGTTTTGGACACAGAAGTTTTCGAGAAATGCTTTTCTCTAATTTTACGTTTTTTGCAACATTGTTGGCGGAGTAATAAGCCCTGTATTGGCAAATATATATTTACACTATGTACTAGATCTATGGTTTGAAAAGAAAGTAAAACAAGAATCTAAGGGGTATATGGAGCTAGTCAGGTACGCAGATGACCTTCTGGTGTGCTGTGAAAGTGAGGAAGACGCTAAAGAATTTCTAGAATCATTGAAACAAAGATTAGCCAAGTTTGGTTTGGAAATATCTGAAAATAAAACAAAAATAGTAAAGTTTGGTAAGAAAGAATGGTATCAAGCAGAAAGAGAGAAACGAAAGACGGAAAGCTTTAATTTTCTGGGATTTACACATTATTGTGGGAAAAGTCGAAATGGCAGACTTATGATGAAGCAGAAAACTTCAAAAATAAGCCTAGCCAGAAAGATTAAAGAAATCAAAGAGTGGTTGAAAGCGGTTCGGAATCTTATTCGTCTCAAAGACTGGTGGCAAATACTCAAAGCCAAACTAAGAGGACACTATAACTACTTCGGGATTAGCGGAAATTATCGATGGCTCAATAAGTTTAATTGGGCAGTAAAGAAGCTAACGTTTAAGTGGATAAACCGACGTAGCCAGAAAAAGAGCATGAATTGGGAACAATTTATGCATTATACACAAGTCAATCCACCACCAAAACCAAAAATATGTTTTTCCTTATATACACAGGAGGTATGTCGTGAACGCTAATATTGTGGAGCCGTGTGCGGGAAAGCTGCATGCACGGTTCTTGTGCTTACTATTACCCATAAATCTATAAATGGTGAAAAAGCTGCTATTTTACTAATGCAACTTTCTATTATAAATAGATCTATGGTCTAAAAATGGAATATATGATGGAAAGAAATATAAATACCTCAACTGGCGAATGGGCAGAAAGTGAATTTGGAATTGTTAATTTTGGTGATATAAGATTAAGTAAGAGGCTTTTAAAAATAGTTAATAGTTTTGCTGAATCACCTGAGCGTTCAATAAATCAAGCTTGTGAAGATTGGCATCAAAGTAAAGCAGCTTATAGATTTTTCCAAAACGATGCCATTTCTGAAAGAAAGATATTAGACAGTCATATAATTAAAACTGTTGAAAGAGCTAAGGAACACTCAACCATCTTAGCTATCCAAGACACGAGTTATATTTCATATAAAAATCATAAAAAGACCGAAGGATTAGGGATTATAGCAGCAAGATTAACATCTAAAACAACTAATTTTAAAACCCATGGATTAGTGATGCATACAACGTTTGCAGTTACAACAGAAGGGCTACCTATAGGATTATTAGATCAAAAAATTAGTACTAGACCTTCCTTAGCTGAAGACCTAAAGGAGTTGAAAAGAAGAAGCCATAATACTGCTCTTCCCATAGAAGAGGAAGAAAGCATACGGTGCACTTAAAGATTCTACTCACCATCCTGGATTAAAGAACGTTAAGGTAGTTACCGTTTGCGATAGAGAAGCAGATATTTATGATTTATTTGAAGTCGCTTCCACTAATCAATCTCTTTTTGTAGTAAGAGGAAATCAAAACAGAACAGTAAATAAGAAGTCGACTTATTCTGAAAAAGGTGGTGAAAGGTTGTGGGATTTGCATGTCTTGTCAAGGAGAAATACAAGTCTGCTCGCAATGATAAACCTCAAAGAACAACAGTTTTAGAAGTAAAGTTTAGTAACTTTGTGATGAATGCATCAAAAAATAATGCTAGACGTAAAACCCAAAAACTTCCTAATTTAAGTTTAAATGCTGTCTATGTTATAGAAAAACACCCCCCATTTGGCGAAGAGCCTATGAACTGGGTTTTGTTGACAAATATAAATATTAATAATTTTGAAGAAGCAGTAGAAAAAATACAATGGTATTGCTTAAGATGGAGAATAGAGGTTTTTCATAAAATTTTGAAATCCGGTCTTAAAGTTGAAGAATGTAGGCTCCAAACAGCAGATAGATTAATCCGCTTTCTTACAATTATGAGTATAATTGCATGGAGAATATTTTTTATCACATTGGTAGCTAGAACAAATCCGAATCTTTCTTGCACTGTCATACTGACTGATGACGAATGGAAGGTTTTATATACCAAAATGCTTAAGACAAAAAACTATCCTGAGACTCCACCACCTATAAGAGAAATTGTGAGGTGGGTGGGCAAGTTAGGAGGGTTTTTAGCTCGCAAAAATGACTTAGAACCAGGCCCTATAGCTTTGTGGAAGGGATGGAAACGTCTCTTTGATTTAGCAGAAGGATGGAGACTTGCTCATGAATTCTATACTTGTGGGTAATAGTAAGGTTCTTGTGGGGGAGTTATAGAAGCAAAACTCAATCAAGGGGGATAGGACTATGACTTCTACCGAACGTCAAAAAATAGTAAACAGAACTTTGGTAGATTATAAAGAATTAGAAACAAATATCTTGTCATCTATACGAGAAGGAAGACCGTTGACAGGTAGGGATGGTGCGCTAACACCATTGATAAAAAAGCTGTTGGAGGCGAGTTTGGAAGGTGAAATAGAAAATCACTTATTAGCTAAAAGTGAAGAGAATAATCGAAGAAATGGGAGAAATGGAAAGACTTTGCGGACAAGTGCTGGTTCATTTGAGCTGTTAACACCAAGAGATAGGGAGGGAACCACAAATAGTCAAAAAAAGGCAAACAAACTTACATCCAGAGCTTGAAACGAAGATTTTGAGCACATTTGCCAGTGGTATGGGCTATAGAGATATAGCGTCACATATTGAGGAAATTTATGATCACAAAATATCGGCAGCAGAGATATCAAGTATTACTGACAAATTGCTACCGGTAATCAACGAATGGCGTAGTCGTCCGCTGCAATCTGTATATCCGATAGTGTTTATGGTTTTTTAAGGTCAAAGAGGATGGACATTGTGTAAGTAAATGTATGTACAATATATTAACAAAATGGCAGAAAAGAAGTATTAGTTGGCTGAAAGTGAAGTTCTGGTTGGGAGTACTAAATGATCTCAAAGAAAGAGGAGTAGAAGATATCCTGATTGCCTGTGTGGATGGGCTAAAAAGCTTTCCTGCAGCGATAAATAGTGCGTTTCCTAAAGCAGAAGTACAGCTATGTATAGTACATCAGATAAGAAATTCTCTAAAATATGTATCCAGCAAAGATGTGAAAGTTTTCATGAATGATCTGAAAAAAATATATCGTGCTGCAAGCAGAGAAATTGCCGAGAATTACTTACTTGAGCTAGAAGAAAATGGGGCGAAAAGTATCCGTTAGTTGTGAAATCTTGGCAAAATAATTGGGAAAATTTGTCCGGTTATTTCAAGTATTCTGGCCCAGTCAGGAGGATAATTTATACTACCAATCCTATTGACCCCAGTTATGGATTAACCAACGAAGTAAAGCTGAGAAATACAGGGCTTTTTCGATTGCATTGAATAAGAAATGAGGGTAGAAAAAATATGTACCAAGAAATTTACTGTGGATCTATGCCGAGTGTGCTCAAGTTCAAATTTGTTTTTTAGGCAGCCAAAAACCGTTTCAACAATCGATCTTTTCCCTAGTAAAATCTTCTCTTTCAGCGAAATCAGTGCATTTTTCATACCTTTTTTCACTTTAGTGACGAGTTTTAGACCTCTATCGAATAGTTTCTCAAAGAGCTCTTTCTTTATATAGCCCTTATCTCCAAACAAAAGTCCAGTTAGTTTTTTGGTTAGAGTTGGTACAGGTTTTCTGTCATCGACGTTACCTCTGGTTAGCGTAACACCTTGAATTTCACCTATTTCATTGATTACTACATGTAATTTAAAACCAAAAAACCAGCCGTAAGTATTCTTTCCTAACTCTGCTAATCCTTTGAAAACCTTATTTCTTGAGATTCTTTTTCGATGGCATACTGCTATTGAAGTAGAATCTATGTAGGAAATCCCGGTCATTTTTGCTTGTTCACAAAACCATTGCAAAAGTAATGCTAAATACCACAAAACTCGCGGCTTTAAGGCAATAAATCTGTGATATGAAGGCAGCTTTGAAAACTCTGATCTATAGAATAACTGAAGATAACAAAGATAAAAAGCCTTGAAGTTTTTACATGGTGATTTATGGTATAATAGGATTATGGTTAGAATTTCTGAGTGCGCTATTTCTGGTACTCTGGTTGGTTTTTTGCCGTTTGATAAGAACCTATTTGCAAAATTATCATCTACCGCACGACAAAAATCCTCGACGCAACAGTACAGTTCTGTAATATCTTTCTTCATGTGTAACCTCTTATTATTACTAAAATACTCGAGTTTACCCTGTTTCCCTCTTCTTAGTTATACTTTTATCTATTTTCTAATCCATAACTGAGGTTATTGAGGGGCTGCATAGACAGATCAGAAAATTTACTAAAACTAAGGGCTCATTTACTAGCTTGTACAAGCAAGTATATTGTGCTATAAAAAAGGTAGAGCAAAATTGGACTATCCTAATTGGGCTTTAACTATATCTCAACTTGATATTTTCTTTCCTGGTAGATTGAAAATTGAGTTAAACTAAAAATGCGGTTTGACACAGTTTATTTAACACTCCCGCTGTTTATTTCATCATCAACATTGTCTCTACCTTTATGAACTAAGTAGCAGCATTAAAAATTATAACGTACTCCTACCTCCAGAGTTGCATCTGGTATTTGTTTTGTTTTTATACCACTTAGTTGCCCGCCTGCAGCAATACCAGCTGTACCAACTATCTGTGGAGCAATTTCATAATCAACACCAACCTTTAGTTTATAGGAAATAGCACCCAGTACTTTATCTAGTACTTCATTGCCAGCAATAAGAAAAGGATATACTTGTAGATGTCCTCCTAAACCTCCGCTAACATATAGCTTAACGGGATCAATATCAAGGTCAGGGTAATAACGATAATTGGCTAATAAGCTAGCCCCCATTGTCTTTGTTGTACCAAACATATCACTTATGTCAGTGAGAACCTCAAGTTCAAACTTAGAGCTTTTGTCATAATGATAGCCAAAAACAACGCTAGGTTTTATTTTTAAGCCACTACCCCATCCAGCACCAAAGTTTAAACCTGCATAGTACTGATCTTCTGACTTACTTGCACTATTGCTAGCTGCACCTGCTAGAGATGAAGTAAGTAACACAGCTAAAGCACACAATCTCTTTATTTTCATATAACTCCTCATACAAAAAAATATATAATGCACAAGTATATATGCTTTGTATTAAAAAAGATATAACTATATGTCAGAAAAGTATGGCCATAAAATCAGATTATATAAAACGTACTACTCAAATTTTTTATATAACTATGTTTACTACCTTATTTGGTACAGCATATACAGTGCGAACTTTGTTTTGATCGATCTTACTGGACACAGAGTTTATTGCTATTTTCTTCAATTCTTCTTGAGGTAAGTTAATTGCCAGCTTTATTGTTGTACGTAATTTTCCATTGATTTGCACTGCTATAGTTACCGTATCGTCAACTAATAATGATTCATCAGCTTTTGGCCAAGGTTGACCTCCTATTTCTTGCCATAGGCTTTCAGCCAGATGTGGCATGAATGGCTCGATTACTCTGATTAATATACATATGCCTTCATCAATGAGAGATTTTCCAACTTTTACGTCTATTTCAGCTATTAAATTCGTCATCTCACGAAATTTTGCCACTACACAGTTTAATCTGCAGTTTTCCAAGTCATCTGTAAGTCCATGTAAGAGTTTATGAATTTTTTTTCTGTACTCTAGAAGTCCACCCGTAACACTCTCATTATCATAGTGTATATTTACAGGTCTAAGCTGCATGACCATACGCCACAATTTGTTTACATAACGAGAACAACCTTCCACGCCATCATCGGACCATTCCATATCTTTTTCTGGAGGAGTGTCGGACAACACGAACAAGCGGGCAGTATCAGCACCGTACTTTTCTATGATAAAATTTGGATCAACTGTGTTCTTTTTCGATTTGCTCATCTTCTCGACTTTCCCAACTTGAACCTTAACACCCTGTGCCATCAATTCTTTTGCTTCTTCAGGAAACAACCATTTGCCATTTTCGTCTTTATAAGTTGCATGGCAGACCATTCCTTGAGTGATTAAAGTAGAGAAAGGCTCTTTAATAGCAAAATAGCCACATTTGGTTAAAGCACGGCAGAAAAATCTTGAATAAAGCAAATGCAGAATTGCATGTTCTATCCCACCTATGTAATAATCAACAGGCATAAAACGATTACAAGCATCTTTATCTATTGATTTATCTTCACTACAGAATGCAGCAAAATACCAAGAGGATTCAAAAAAGGTGTCAAACGTATCAGTTTCACGCTCTGCTTGCTTTCCACACTTTGGACAATCAACAAATTTCCAAATTGGGTGCTTATCCAGTGGATTACCACCACTTGTAAATTCTACATCTATTGGTAGAACCACAGGAAGGTTTTTTTCTGGCACTGGAACGGTTCCACAGTCTTTGCAATATATGATAGGTATAGGGCATCCCCAATAACGTTGCCTTGAAATCCCCCAATCGTGCAAACGATAGTTTATTGTTTTCTTACCTATCCCTTTTTCTTTGAGCTTTTTAATGGTTACTTCCTTTGCTTTGCTGACCGTTAATCCGTTTAAAAACTCTGAGTTAAACATCACTCCGTTGTCAGTATGCACCTCTTTCATCATCGGACGCTGGATCTCAGTGCCCTGGATTCCAGCTTCACACGTTGGAATGGCACCCAAGTCGGCTAAAGAAATAACGGGAATTATCGGCAAATTATATTTCTGCGCAAATTCAAAATCACGCTGATCATGTGCAGGGCAACCAAAAATCGCGCCTTCCCCATATTCCATCAACACAAAATTCGCTATGTAAAGTGGCAATTCCTTATCAAGAAATGGATGTTTGACGTTTAATCCGGTGTAAATTCCAAATTTTTCGTCACTCTCTCTTTTCGATTTTATTTCCTGGATCCCAGTGTCAAGCACTGGGATGACAACAGAAGAACCATCTTTTAAATCCTGCACAATAGGGTGCTCTGCTGCCACTGCACAAAAAGAAGCTCCAAACAAAGTGTGAGGAGAAGTTGTAAAAACCTTCAATTTCTTATTTAAGCCAACGATTTCAAACTCTATAGTTGCCCCTTCAGATTTCCCAATCCAGCGCTCTTGCATTGTTTTGACTTTTTCCGGCCAATTTTTTAAACTTTGCAAGCACTTGAGTAAATCTTCAGCAAAATCAGTAATCTTTAAAAACCATTGGGATAACTTACGTTTCTCAACAACTGCACCTGACCGCCACCCTTTTCCATCGACTACCTGCTCATTTGCAAGCACTGTTTGGTCCACTGGATCCCAGTTAACCCACGATTCTTTTCGATAGGCAAGTCCATGCTTTAAAAAATCCAGGAAAAATTTTTGTTCGTGTTTGTAATAATCAGGCTCACATGTGGAGAGTTCACGCTCCCAATTATAAGAAAGACCTATAGATTTCAACTGTGTACGCATATTATCTATATTCTCTTTTGTCCATGTTTCGGGGCTAATATTGTTGTCCCTTGCTGCATTCTCGGCTGGTAATCCAAACGCATCCCAGCCAATTGGGTGCAAAACCTCAAATCCACGAGCTCTCTTGTAACGCGCTATCACATCCCCTATTGCATAGTTACGTAAGTGTCCCATATGAATTTTACCAGATGGATATGGAAACATCTCCAATACGTAACATTTCTCTTGTTTACTATCTTTGTTTACAGAAAAATCCCATTTATCTTGACAAAACCTTTCGACGTTTTTAAAATCATATTTCATATAAATCCAAATTCAATCACAGTTCATATGCATCAAAGGATCAACCGCTTGGCCATTATGCCGTATTGTGAAGCACATCTGCGGATCTTTATCTTGTGTGCTTGATTTACCTGCAGATCCAATTACTTGACCTTGTTTTACTTTATCACCAATTTCAACGTGTATATTTTTTAAATAGGAGTACACAGTCATGTAATTATCTTTGTGTTCCACTATAATTAAATTTCCATACCATCTCAACCCTTTGCCTACATATATCACTTTGCCGGACGCAGAGGCAACTACATTCGTTCCATTTTGAGCAGAAATTTTTATGCCATCCTTACACGTTTCATCAGAAGAGGTAGCTGTACCTTTAACTGGCATTACAAATTTACAATTTATTCCATTAATTTCCACGTTTTGTGCATTATTGTTATCTTTGTATATCCTATTTATGATGGCTTTTCTATTTTCTTTTTTTATTGAAAGATCAACGTCTTCCCTAATTAAATGGTACTCTCTTGTATATTCCAGGTCTCTTTTTCCGTAAAATTCTTCGCCTTTAAGCAGCACAGGTGCAGGTTTTTGCAGGCCACAGCCTATTAATATTGCTAATAACATAAGAAATGAGGCTATACGCCACATTTTAGATATATCAATTTTCACAAAACCTGTAGTGTTTCATGTCTGCTTGTTGCTTTCCTCATTATTTATTTTACTAGTTAAATAGTCTCTTAAATCGGTAAGTTCTTGCAACAAATTCTGTGGATCATGATTGACTTTTATATCATTACCAAATTCTTTTTGCACTCCTTTTATTGTATATCCTTTATCATATAACATGTATTTCACTTTCTTTATGGCCTCTATACACTTACGATCATATAGCCTTCTTCCTTTACGCTTTGTAGGCTTAATTTGATGAAATTGACCTTCCCAAAATCTTAAAACATGCTGTTCCAAACGTAGCTCTTCAGCTACTTCCCCAATTGTGTAAAATAATTTTACCTTATTCATCGATTATTTATTGATTTTTTTATAGTTTTTGAAGGCCTGAAAGAAACTGAGTTTCTTGCTTGAATCACCACTTTCTCTGATGTATTTGGTATATTTCCTGGCCTTTCCTTCTTTTTTTTGACCAAGAATGTTCCAAATGATGATATTTTCACCATTCCATCCTTTGCCAAGCTTGTCTTTATTTCGTCCAATATATCATCTATTATCGAAGTAGAGTCTTCCTTTGATAACCCTATTTCTTGGTTTATATTTTCAGCTATTGTTGCCTTAGTTACTGTTGTATCTTTTGTTGTAACGTGATCCATTATTGATAAATATTACAATACGTAAATATAATATAGCAATCGACTCAAGATTCAGCTACTTTATTTTTTAGGGTATGTCTCTTTTATGGCATAATTTAAAATACTAGCAGTTACCAACATTGCAAATATTGCAAAAAGCGCCATTTTATGATCTGTAAAAAGGGCTAACATTGACACTATAACTCCACTGCCAATAAACATAAACCCATTAATAATGGATGATGATGTGCTAATGTATTTTCGTTTCACAATCTCGCTACCGACAGTAAAATTAAGCATATGTCCTCCCGCAAAAAACCCGAACATTAACATACAAAAGTGGACTGTTAAATGGCTGCATAGTAAAATAATAATTGAGGCGCCTTGCAATAGAGCAAAAGCAGAGATTACATGCCTTCTATTTTTAAATAGGGTTGAGATTCGATCTGCAACTGGAGCACCAATTGCAAGACCAAGCCATAGTATTGCAGTTGCTATACCCGATTGCGTTGCATCGAGTTCTGAGTTGCTCAGTAACCTTGGAGCCCACAAGGTATTCAGTGCTAAAAATGTTCCAAAAGTAATAGCACCCACTATTGAAGTTATCCAGATATCTCTTAATTTCAGCACTGTGAGTACAGAGCACATTACTGTTCTTATAGAGTTTTGTATTGTGCGCTTTTCTGAGCTGCTTTCCGAAAGCGTGTTTGGACAAAAAAGCGTAAGTACAAATATCAACACACCAAATAGTATTATGCATACAATCAGATTCTTCCAATCTGCACCTTCGGCAAGCAAGCTAGAGAACAATATTTGAATTACCAATGCAGAAAGACTTGAAATTGTCTGCACTAGTGAAAACATAAGTCCAAATTGGGCAACGGGAAAACAGATGCTACTTATATGAGCAGCACCAATAAAACCAAATGATGCTCCAGTTGCAATCAATAATTGTGATAAAATCAAATGAGCAAAATTGTCGCTATTAATAAGGACAAAGAACCCAAAAATCATAGTTAATAATGAGAAAAAATAAATTTTTTTACTGGAAAAAACATTAAACGTTGCCCCACTAAAAAATTGTAAGATGGCGAAAGTCCAAGTATATGCTGAATTAGCCAGTGCAACTTGCGCGATTGTAAGTCCAAGTTCCCTTTCAAGATTCACACTTATAAAGGCATAAATTATCTGCATATTGCTGAATATAACAACCAAGTTACTAATCAGCCAAATGAACCAAGCTCTGTTTTTCATAAGATTTATTTTTATAAGTAATCTATTAGAAATTTAACACTAAGTCTCTTTTTAAGCTATTGTTTCCTGAATAAGTGCTGGACTTGACTTCCTTTAGCTTTGTTGTACAATTAAATAATTTTATTCTAGAGGTTGGTAATATGGCACCACAAGATAAATCTCAATTCAAAAAGTTTGACAATATATTAGCAAGAATAAGTGACACCATTGATTCTGTTAAGGGTGATTCTATTGAGATTTATGATGAAATAAAAAATCAGCTGAGAGAAGAACTTAATAATGTATATGAAGAATGGAAAAGTAGTGAATTTAATCCAAATTTCAGGTTTAAGTTAGATGATGATGGTGAAGCTATAGAAACAACACTACTGCACATTGCCATTCAATGCAGGAAAAGTGCTGCATGTGTACCACTAATCCAATGCTTGTTAGATCAGGGAGCTGATCCCAACGTACAAGATAGTCCTTATAGTAGCACTCCGCTACATAAGGCTGCTTGTACTAAAGAAGATGAAAATAAGGAAGTGGTAAAGCTTTTGCTAGCAAGAAAAGCAAATCCAAACATAGTAGATTTTCGTGAAAGAACCCCATTATATATAGCTTGTATGTTTTATGGCATTGAGGGTTTTAACGTAGAGATAATAGAACTTCTACTCACAAGAGTAGAAGTTAATCAAGGAGATAATGAAGGGAATACTCCTTTGCATCAACTTATTAAGACATCTCTTGGATTACACAAATCACCAATCCTCGAAAAACAAAGCTTAGAATTAGTCAGGACTTTTGTAGAATACCATGCATCTGTTAGAGCTGAGAACAAAAATCACAAAACTCCCAAAGGCCTCATTGAAGAGAGTATCAGCTCTTCTTCATCGATTAATTACAAGTTAGCAAATTCTATAAAAAAACTCCTGGAAATGAAGGAAAAAATTATAGCTCATCTTGTAGAACGATTAAATGAACATTCACGTAAGTTAAAAGAACAAAATCCTAACCCACGCATTTTTCAGGGCGAAGACTCAAAAAAATCATCAGAAGATAAAGGTTCATTATTACAGCAAGCAGATTCAGAACAGTCAAAAGATCTCGGGATTAGAGATGAAGATAATCAGATAGAATATAACACTAGTAGTACATCTAAAGATCCTTCAAGGATACAGGATTATGTTGAAGTGCTAGGCCCAGAAAAACCTCAAATTAATAATACGCTTAAAGATCCAATAGATCCAAAGTGGGATTACGCTATAGTGCTAGACCCAAAAGAACCTCTAGGAGGGGGGAAAGTTCCACCTCCTAACGGACAAAAACCTGCGGTTGCAATTGCTATTGGTGTTGTTGCTGCACTAGCAACAGCTTTGGTCTGTTATTCAGTCGAACTACCTGTCTTAGCAATAGCTATATCCGCGTTAATAGCCGGGGTTGGTGCCTACATGATATCAAGCAAGCTCTACGAAGTTGTTGTCTGTAACGGTACTAGCCAACAGCCTGGACTTTAGAGTCAACCATTTGCTTTTACAACAAATGGTGTCATCTAAGTCTTACACTTTCCCTGGAGGGAGATTTCTCAAATCATAGCGTTTATTGTGCATACTTATATCTTAGCACCAAAACGTTTGTGAGACTCAGCATTTTCTCGCCTATTTTGCTAATTTTTGTTACGATTACAACAAAATAATTTTAGCTTTGATGAAAACTGTATATGTATGTCAATCCTGTGGTCATAGCACTGGTAGGTGGGTAGGAAAGTGCATTGCATGTGACAATTGGGATACAGTTGTTGAAGAAATAGCAGTAAAAACGAGCAAAAGAAGTATATCTGCGCCAATTTTAATGAAGACGTTATCGGGTGGCGAAATTATCACTCCAAGTCGTTTTCTAACAGGAATAGAAGAATTAGATAGAGTTTTTGGTGGGGGTATCGTTCAAGGTGCTAGCATTTTGATTGGTGGTGAACCTGGAATTGGAAAATCTACCCTTTTGCTTAGAATTGCAGCTAATGTTGTGCAACTTTCCTCTTTTGAATGTCTTTATGTATCCGGCGAGGAATCTTTAGAGCAGGTGAGTTTAAGAGCAAAGCGTCTTAAGATAAATGAACCTAAAATTAAGCTTTTATCTACAGTGTCTTTAACTGATGTAGTAGCAACAATAAAGGAAAATAAAAGTATTAAATTCTTAGTAATTGACTCTATACAAACAATGTATGATAGCAGAATTACATCAGCACCAGGAACTGTAACTCAGGTTCGTACTTGTGCCCATGAATTAACCATTCTTGCGAAACAATATGGTGTTTCTCTTTTAATAGTTGGTCATATAACTAAGGATGGACAAATAGCTGGACCTAAAACTTTGGAGCATATGGTGGATACGGTATTATATTTTGAAGGTGAAAATAGCAATCAATACCGCATTTTACGCACTATTAAAAATAGATTTGGCCCTGCAAATGAAATTGGTGTTTTTGAGATGTCTGAAGCAGGACTTGTGCCTGTTGATAATCCATCATCATTGTTTCTGATGGCTCATGACAGAGAAGTAGTTGGCAGCGCCGTATTTGCAGGAATTGAAGGTTCAAGACCAATTTTAATGGAAGTTCAAGCGTTAATAGCAGGGACTAATATGGCAACCCCAAGAAGGGCAGTAGTTGGATGGGATATTAATCGATTGGCTATGATCATCGCGGTGCTAAATGCTCGCTGTAAAATGTTTTTGCATGATAAAGAAGTATACCTAAACATTGCAGGGGGACTCAAAATACAGGAACCATCGGCTGATCTTGCTGTTGCTGCTTCTCTTATTTCAAGTGTAGTAAATTTACCGCTGCCAACTTCTTCGATAATCTGCGGTGAAGTTGCACTTTCAGGAGAAATTAGGAATGTCTCGCATGCTGATCTCAGACTAAAAGAAGCACAAAAGTTAGGATTTAAAAAAGCGATTATGCCTAAAAATGGTAACTACTCTTCTCATGATATTGAGATAATTAAGCTTGGTCACGTAAGGGAATTAAAGGAGATCTTTAATCACAGCTAAAGTACCTGTTTAGGAGCATGGCTAATGTGTAAATATTGAAACAAAAATCCCAGTGCTTCCTTTCTTGTCATCCAAACCGGTTCACCTTATGACGCAACCTCCCCTGTCATCCAAGTAGCCACCTTTCTTATCATCCAAGTAGCCACCTTTCTTGTCATCCAAGTAGCCCTCTTCTTGTCATCCCAGTGCGTGACACTGGGATCTCATTTTACTTTATGACGGTGTCATCCTAATACCTTCCCCTGTCATCCGAGTAGCTGACACTTGGATCCAGAAGAAAGAATGGTGTCATCCCAGTACTGGGATCCAGAAAAGTTTGCTTGTAAACTAGCATAGAAAAACGTTTTCGATGAGATTATATGGAAAACTGGATTCCAGCGTCACGCGCTGACCTTTTATGGGCTCTTAAATTGCAACTATAAATACTTAAAAAATTTACCAAACGCAAAAAAAGGCAAAAGAAGCCCTGGTCATTTTCTATTTTCAGGTATCCGTTCAGCGGAGCGGTAAAATAAAAAGTAGACAAGGAGTGCTAAAAACATAATATCGCAAGTAGTATGTGTGGTCTGATCTACTAGCTAGTCTTCTCAAGCACTGTGAAAGCTTTCAAATAGAGATAGAGCAACTAAAAGCAGAGATAAAGAGGTTAGAGATAGAAAACGAAAATTTTAGATCTGAGAACAAGGCTTTAAAGATAGAGAACGCTGAATTAAAGCAGAGGCTTGGTTTAAACTCGAAAAATTCATCTCTACCAAGCTCTAGAGAGTTGTACAAAATAAAAAAGGACAAGCCAAAGAGCGACAGAAACGTCGGTGGTCAGGTTGGTCATAAAGGAAGTTTTCGCGCCAAAATGGATGCAGATGAGGTGATAAAAGTAAAGTTGTCATCTACTTGTGAATGCGGAGGAGAGATTGCAATATGCAAGGGACCGTACATTCATCAAAAAGTTGATCTTCCGGAAATTAGGCTTATGTAGTGGAATATCAATGGTCGTTGCCGGAGATGCGGGAAAAGAAGAAGCAGTAAGTTACCAGAAGGTGTTACATCAGATACATTTGGACCAAGGGTTAAGTCAATAATTGCAGCGTTCAGCGGGTTTTACAAAAATTCAAAACGCGAAATAGCGAGTGTCGTAAATGATATCTTCAATTTGAACATAAGCGTCGGTAGCATATCAAATAGTGAACATAGAGTTGCTTCAAAATGCAAAAAAATGTATGAGCAGATCGAACAAGAGATAAGTAGGAGTAAGGTTCTACATATTGACGAAACCAGTCACTATAATAAAGGTAAACTCGGTTGGTGTTGGATGTTTGCTAGCAATGAAGCTAGTTTTATAAAATTCAAGAGGAATGAAAGTTTTAAAAAATAGTGCGTTTTGCAATCGTAATAGTTTGATAGTAACTGACAGGTATGCAGCATACAATTACTTTGCTGATAAAAACAGGGAATGTTCAAAAAAGTGTGTCAAACCGCATTTTTAATTCAACTCAATTTTCAATCTACCAGGAAAGAAAATATCAAGTTGAGATATAGTTAAAGCCCAATTAGGTATAGCCATAATCCAATTTTGCTCTGCCTTTTTTATAGCACAATATACCTGTTTGTACAAGGCATTTGTACTAGTAAATGAGCCCTTAGTTTTAGTGAATTTTCTAATCTGTCTATGCAACCCCTCAATAGGATTGGTGGTATAAATCAGCTTTCTAACTGGCCCAGAATACTTAAAATAACCAGATAAATTTTCCCAATTATTTTGCCACGATTTTATAACCAAAGGATATTTTTCACCCCATTTTTCTTCCAGCTCAAGCAAATAATTCTCAGCGATTTCTTTACTTGAAGCACGATATATTTTCTTCAAATCGTTCATGAAAACTTTCACATCTTTGCTGGATACATATTTCAATGAATTCCTTATCTGATGCACTATACATAGCTGTACTTCTGCTTTAGGAAACACACTATTTATTGCTGCAGGAAAACTTTTTAGACCATCGACGCAGGCAATCAGAATATCCTCTACTCCTCTCTCTTTTAGGTCATTTAATACCCCTAACCAGAAGTTGGCTCCCTCACTTTCGGCTAAATAAAAGCCTAGTACCTCTTTTCTGCCATTTTGATCTACGCCTAATATATTATACATGCATTTACTTACGCAATGCCCGTCCTCCTTAACTTTGAAAAACATGCCATCCATGAACACTATTGGGTACACAGACTGCAATGGGCGACTACGCCATTCGTTGATTACCGGTAGCAATTTGTCGGTAATACTTGATATCTCTGCCGCCGATATTTTGTGATCATAAATTTCCTCAACGTGTGACGCTATATCTCTATAACTCATACCACTGGCAAATGTGCTCAAGATCTTCGTTTCAAGCTCTGGATGTAAGTTTGTTTGCCTTTTTTTGACTATTTGCGGCTCAAAACTTCCTTCTCTATCCCTTGGCGTCAAAAGTTCAAATGAACCGGCACTTGTCCTTAAAGTCTTTCCATTTCTCCCATTTCTTCGATTATTTTCTTCGCTTTCAGCCAACAAGTGATTTTCTATTTCACCTTCCAAACTTGCCTCCAGCAGCTTTTTTATCAATGGTGTTAATACTCCGTCCCTTCCCGTCAGCGGCCTTCCTTCTCGTATAGACGACAGGATATTTGTTTCTAATTCTTTATAATCTACCAATCCAGTAGTTTTATTTGCTATTCTTTGATTCATATGTGAAACCTCCATTTTTTTTATATCAATTTATTACTTTTTTTTCGGTTTGACACACTTTTTTGAACATTCCCTAAAAACAGGCAAATCTGTTGGATCAAGAGATTTTGAAACATAGTTGAAGTCAAAGTTCTGGTTAAGAAATGTTGCTGCTGAGTTGTTTGCACTGAAAAAAGCTCTGTTAAAAAATGAGATAGATGTTTTTAGATTTGCCAGACGTGCCAGAAAATTGCGAAAACGTACAAGGTATTACTTGAAGGAGATATTTTACCTACCTGAAGCAATAGGAGCTTCTCGAGTTGCAAAAAATATTTTGAAATCTGAAAGAATGATGTGGAATTTTTTGAATGATTCAGAAAACATTCCATTGACATGCTGAACAGCAGATACGGCATTATGTCGTTTACCGTAAAAACTCATATTTTACACAATCACAGCGAGGAAACACATTCCTCGAACGGATAATTTCATTATACTTAACATGGAAACAAAAGGGCTTTCCAAAATCTCCTATCTATTGTTTCTTAAACCACTCTGCTGAACGGATACAAATATTGTACCGTACTATCTACTTGATCATCATAACGGGCTTCTGGAAACATTAAAATCTCATACTCAAAATCATTTAGCCATACCGCTACAACTAATTTCTTAAAATCTTAACTGAATGACTTATGCCTCCTAGAGGTATTTTCTTTCTCACGCCGCAAATCAACTTGCGTAAGATTAGTAAATGGATCACCTTAGTAGTCTCGGTTGACTCTGTAAACACACTACCATTTTTCTTAAAACCTTTATCTTCTATAGCTTCCAGAACACTTTTTCCTCCCAAAAGACAGTTTTCTCCTAAACTTTTCTTCTCAGCCTTTAACTTGTTAAGCCTTGCTTCGCTCTCTTTATCAATCTCTACCTCTATTTTATTACTATCTTTCTCACTAGGATGTAGGTAAATACTAATCTCTCCTGCCTCAGTGGTAAAAGACATTTTAATGCTACCTAAGATATCTGTATAATTTCTTTTTCCGTTCACTCTTTCAACTCTCACTATACTTTCCACAATTTTAAGTGTGCAGACTTTTAATTTTAATTCTTTAGCTTTTTCATTGTTTAAGATTTTCACAGGTTCAATAATACTATCTTGTGGATATTCTATACAAAAGTGTCCGTTATCTATTCCTACTTCTAATCCATCTTGAGTTTGTGTACTCTTTTTTACAATACTTTCATATGCTATACCCTTTAGCTTGCTTTTAATTTCTTTATATTTCTTATCGAGATCATTGAAATCATTAGAGCTATACCTTTGTGCTAGATTATTGCGGAAAAATTCTTTTGCCTTCCCACCTGCTAACAATAAATCACTTATGATGTCTGAAGCTTTATCGTTCCCTATATACTCTTTGGTTCCATTGCGTGGTTTCATACGATCATCAAGAACATCTTTTATTTCTTCAAATATTAAATTTGTTACAGTTTTTTTATCACCTTTGTCATTATAATTTGAATTTAACCTTATGCCTTTATTCAAGTAGTTATTTACTATTTTCTCAATACTTTCTAGAATACTTTCTTTAGAACCTGTTCATAATCTTTTAAGGAGTAAAGAAGTGAAAGCAAGAACGACCATTTGTAAGCTAGTGTTGAGTTTCCGCTCGCAATTTTTCCACAAACGCCTACATTTTTCCAACCAAGCAAAAGAGCGCTCAACAACCCATCTCTTTGGCAGTACAACAAAGGTGTGTAATTCACTTCGCTTTATTACTTCGACCGTCGAACCAATAGTTGCTTTTATTTGTGTTGCAAAATTTTCTCCAGTGTAGCCTGCATCAACAAGTATATTTTTAACTTCAGAGAGTTTTTCTTTAGCATTTTCGACCATTTTCATGGCACTGCTGCGGTCGGTTGCTTCTGCCGTTGTTACATAAATCGCGTGTGGTAAACCTTGTGTATCTACTGCAATATGGCGCTTTATTCCTGAAATTTTTTTACCTGCATCGTAGCCCTTATTTTCAGCAGTATCTGCATTTTTTACGCTCTGAGCATCAATTATACAAAAACTAGTTCTTTCTTTCCGACCATTGCTGATACGTGTCTCTCCAACTAATTTTTTTTAATACACGCTCCAAAGTACTTTCTGTATCTTCGCTTGGTTTTTCACTCCATTTTTTAAAATATTCGTAACAACTTCGCCATTTTGGAAAATCTTTTGGCAGCATTCTCCACTGACAGGCACTTTTTAGGACGTACAGCACTGCACAAAATACATCATACAAATCAAGTTTTCTTGGTTTTGTTTTCTTCCTACTACTCTCCAGAATTGATCTGATTTTTTCAAATTGTTCTCGACTTATGTCACTTGGGTATAAATTTCTCATATATCCTTATTCATATACATCATCTCATAGTTTATCACTTTTTTGAGATTATGAACAGGTTCTTAGACCTCAGTTATGGATTAGAAAATAGATAAAAGTATAACTAAGAAGAGGGAAACAGGGTAAACTCGAGTATTTTAGTAATAATAAGAGGTTACCCATGAAGAAAGATATTACAGAACTGTACTGTTGCGTCGAGGATTTTTGTCGTGCGGTAGATGATAATTTTGCAAATAGGTTCTTATCAAACGGCAAAAAACCAACCAGAGTACCAGAAATAGCGCACTCAGAAATTCTAACCATAATCCTATTATACCATAAATCACCATGTAAAAACTTCAAGGCTTTTTATCTTTGTTATCTTCAGTTATTCTATAGATCAGAGTTTTCAAAGCTGCCTTCATATCACAGATTTATTGCCTTAAAGCCGCGAGTTTTGTGGTATTTAGCATTACTTTTGCAATGGTTTTGTGAACAAGCAAAAATGACCGGGATTTCCTACATAGATTCTACTTCAATAGCAGTATGCCATCGAAAAAGAATCTCAAGAAATAAGGTTTTCAAAGGATTAGCAGAGTTAGGAAAGAATACTTACGGCTGGTTTTTTGGTTTTAAATTACATGTAGTAATCAATGAAATAGGTGAAATTCAAGGTGTTACGCTAACCAGAGGTAACGTCGATGACAGAAAACCTGTACCAACTCTAACCAAAAAACTAACTGGACTTTTGTTTGGAGATAAGGGCTATATAAAGAAAGAGCTCTTTGAGAAACTATTCGATAGAGGTCTAAAACTCGTCACTAAAGTGAAAAAAGGTATGAAAAATGCACTGATTTCGCTGAAAGAGAAGATTTTACTAGGGAAAAGATCGATTGTTGAAACGGTTTTTGGCTGCCTAAAAAACAAATTTGAACTTGAGCACACTCGGCATAGATCCACAGTAAATTTCTTGGTACATATTTTTTCTACCCTCATTTCTTATTCAATGCAATCGAAAAAGCCCTGTATTTCTCAGCTTTACTTCGTTGGTTAATCCATAACTGGGGTCTTTAGGTTCTTTTTTATTTATACCGCTTATCTCCTCACAAAACTTATCAGTTAGCTTCTGTTCATCTGTAGTTAATGGTATTTTTAGCTTCGCCAACAGTGAGTCTTCTAGAAAAAGATAATTACTTGAACTACAGCTTGAATCCTCGTCGTGTTTATTAGGATCATTACTAAAATCATTTGTTAAATTCCCTTTATCTGTTGGATCATTGCCACCGGAGACATGCCTTTCATCTGTCGCATTCTCTTGATTTTCATGAGGATCATCTGAACTATGGCTCGAACCCTTGTACTCATCTTCAGTAGCATATTCAAATAGAGTCTCTCCACTTTGATCTTGCGCATTTAGATCAGCTCCTTTTTCTAAAAGAAGTTTTTCTGACGAATTATTAACTTCACTCTCTTCATTTTTACGAGAATCATCTGAATCATGGTCCTGATCATCTTCTGTGTTACAATCACTCAATTCAGCAGGCTTTGCCTTACTATCATCGCCAGAGCTGTTTGAATAATCGTTTCTTTCACCTACCGAACTATCAGGTGTTGTCAGATTCCTTTTATTTTCAATAGCTTGACGGCACTCATTTTCAGTAGCATATTCAGATGGAGTCTTTTCACTTTGATCTTGCACATTTGAATCAAAACCCATTTCTAAAAGAAACTTTATATCTTTAGTATCGTTATGTTCAGCAGCTTCATGTAACAGAGTTTTTCCAGCTTGTTTTTGTATATTTTGATCAGCTTCTGCTCCTAAACTTGCTACCTCAACCATATTTTATAACCATTACTCACTAATTCTTTAGTGATTACCATAGTACATAGACAAGTCAATAAAAAAATACACCTTTCCTTCTTCAGTTCTAAAACATTGTCAAAAGTCTCAAAAAGGTGAATTAAAAAGAGTTCTGCTTCCAACTTTTTTACTGTAAATTTTTGCAAAATTTTAAAACTCACATCTACTCTATTGTGGTATTCTTGGCAACTAATTTTATGTCAACATTAAAAATCTTACTATTACCCACAAATAAAGACATGGTATTGTATTTACTCAAATAATTTAATTTTATTAACTTGAAAGATTATTAGATTAAAATTATTAAATTAAGAGTTATAATTTTAGCAACTAAAAGCTGTAAATTGCACCATATAAACAGTTATTTCAAGCAAAAGTTATACCATTAAGAGCTATGCAACAAACGTTCATATTTGTGGGTAATAGTAAGGGGAAAGTTATAGAAATGACACTCAATCGCGAGGACTATGACTTCTACCAACCAGACTTTTCGTATAGCTTCTAGGTTCAAGCTTTCAATTTGCCTTTGAGCGCAGAAATTCCCTAGGCTCTGTGAACAAAATTTTAGAGTAACCATATGAGTAAAATTCAAAAAACCCATAAAGACCTCAGCAGTCTTATCAAAACGGGAGAAAATTCGTCTGAAATTTTTGATTTTCCCGAAGAAGCACTCAATCAGATGCCGCTCTTTATAAATATGCTCATCATAATGTCTCTGTACTTTGCGATTACGCTTTGGTGACAGTGCACCCTTTGCTTTCAAGACAGGCAATAAAAGCATTAGCCCTTATCGGCCACTACAGTGGAGCTAGAGACATTTTTAGTCAGCTGAGTAATTTCGTTCCTTTGGCCTGGGGTCAAAATAAATTTGAGTGGGTTTTCCAGTGTGTCAACAAGTGCATGAATTTTAGTCGTAAATCCACCTTTACTGCGCCCTAAGGCCTCTTGAGCCTGAGAATCTTTCTGCTGAACATGTTGATGATTGTTCCATCAATTATGCAAATCTGGATCTTGTTGCACATACTTGAGTAATTTTGCTAAAATTCCCTTTTCGCACCACTTTTTAAACCTCCTATGTATACTCCTGTAATTGCCTCGGTAAGAGCCGCCATTGACAGCCACTTCGCCATACTGCTTCCATAAATATTCTCAACTTCTCTTCATTTTTACTGTGTATTCCTTTTGTGCTCTTTAAAAATGCAAAAATTTGCTTCCAATTTTCCTTTTTTATGTGATATTTCATACGGTAACTTCTCTATATTTATAGTCATTAGGTTAAGTTACCGCTTTTTTCTCCATTTTCATACTTCCTCCCCTCAATTAATTTGATCCGCTAAAATTTTGTTCACAGAGCCTAGGTGTTGAAAAGGCCAGAGCCGAGATTGGAGGAGGAAAGGTTGGAGGAAGAATTGAAGGTAGTTTATGGTTTACCAAATAAGTAGAAAGGAGATGTTATTCTTGTAATTCTTTAATTTCATCTACCGGAAGGCCGGTGATTTCAGCTATGACATCTATAGAGACATCGGCCTTAAGTGAATTCTTTGCCACTGCTATTTTAGCCTGTTTTTAGCCCTCTTCTCTGCCTTTTTCATGTCCGATTAGGATGCCTTCTTCTTTGCCTATGAGGATGCCTTCATGAAGTTTTTCTTCAAGGGTAGATAAATAATCATCGGTACGTTTCTTAGCTTGATCATATGCAAGACGTTCTTCTTTACTCCAATTATATTGGTTTAACTCATCATAAGCCCTACCAATAATTACATCACTTCCTATTATTTTTTTTAGATCCTCTTCGCTCGTTTCATCTGCGTGCTTAAAAAAATAGATCCATTTTTCAACAATATTTTCTAATTGATCTTCTTTTGTCTTATTAAACTTTGGTAGCTCTATGAAAGTGAAACTAAAGTCTTTGAGATTATGTTCAAAGGTCATCTTATCAAAAGTCACGTGATCAGACTTATAAGCCAGCTTATTAGGAAATAGGATAAAATCAGCAATAGCAATAAAGATAACCCCTTTAAGATTATGATACTGGTCACCTACATCAGCTTGACTTGAATAAGCTTTGGCAGCGTAGTATTGGGCACGTTTTTCAAAGCCCATTGTTTTAGCGACTTGCATCCCAATTATGGTTTTGACCCCTATAGAATCAACACAGAGAACATCAACAATTGTAGAAAGTTTTTTCTCGCGACTGAAACAAACATTCGGGTTTAATTTTCGGAACAAATCTGAGGTTAATCGTGAGAAGGAACTGCGACTCAAATGTTATTTGCTCAATAAATTCACTGACATTGGTATGCGAAATGGCTACATGAATTTATCGTAAATTACTACCAGTATAAGGTGCGATGCAACAAAGCCGAACGGAGCCATGAAGATAGGCAGAAATTTATCGAAAAAATCGCTAAAATAGACTGTTCTAGCATTGTTTACATAGATGAAACAGGAGTTGACAATAGGCTATATCGGGAATATGGAAGAGCTCTGCGAGGAGAGAAAATTTATGCCTGGTAAAAAACGAGAGAGAATCAGCATGGGTGGATTCAGAAGAAATTCATTGCACCAATGACCTTTACTGGAGGGTGCGATAAAGATGTATTCAATGCGTGGCTGGAGCAGATATTACTGCCTGAACTGCCTGCTGGTACAACTATAGTTATGGATAATGCTGCTTTCCATAAAACTGCTAAGACAAGAGAGTTAATAGAAGGTGCGGGCTGCCATTTGCTTTATCTTTCCGCGTACTCACCAGATCTCAATCCGATTGAGCACTGTTGGCATACCATTAAAAGCTGGCTCAGACCTCGCATTTATCAACAAGATAACCTCTTCCTTCTTGTTGGTAAGGCTATTACGGAAGTTTATCATTTAGTTTAGGAAGTACTATATAACTTGGTCGCGATTTTCATTAAAAGACAAGTACAGAAAAACTAGAGTATCTACCTTAACTTCCCTGAATTTGCTTACAATCTCTTAACTTGACGCGTATGGTTCTTCAGTTAGTTTCTGACATATAATTCTTACTCTAATTTTTGCTTCTTTTCCTAACAATACCTCGTTTTCTAAAAATAACTTATCCTCTAAACATTCTAATAACTCCATTTTTTGATTTGTTTCTACATCATATATGTTGGTATCAACGACTTATGAAATAAGCTCCTATTTCATTGATTTGTTTAAAAGAATTTGGCACAAAATAACCCAAATCAGATATTAGTAAATCGTTGCTCGATATATTGCTTAAATGGCTTCTATAACCCTCTTATTCCCTCAGTTATATTAAGCTGGTCTAATGTCTGGTTTAGGTAGTCAAAAACTAATTGTAACTTTATTCCAGACTTAGTATTGCTTTCATAACCACTGTAGCTGGTACCATAACCTTTATACATGTCTTCCATACTGTTAGGTAGAGTAATATAGCTACCATACGCGTCAAGTTAAGGAAAAGTAGTATAAGAAAAAAAGGGAAATGGTAAAAACTATTTTAGATAGTAAGCAATAAAGCTAATAGTTTATAGATTTTTCTGAAAAATTTATTTCATTTTAAATCAAAACTTCCTTGAAAAGTAAACGTAACAAACAAGATACCCCTTTTAAATGTTGCTATATTGGGCAATATTTCCTTAACTTGACGCGTATGAATATAGCTACTGTCCAATAATTTAACACTATTAAATTGCTGTAAGATTTTGCAATCAACTTGCAAGATATTTTTAAAGAGAACCACAGATTCATTATACATCCTTTTCATAAATTCCACTGCTTCTTCAGTAAATCTAAAATCCAAACCTTGTTTTGTTATATCTATCGAGTCCTCGTTTAGTAATTGACACATTGTTTCTACGCTACAATTATCAACCCCTATATTACCCAAGACTATGGCTTTTACGAACGGTGAGCCTTTTAGCTTTCTCTTTCTTTTTATAAACCTTGTTGTAATTGAGATTTTGTCTGCTTTTTCATTAAAAAATTCTTTGAGCTTTTTTGATAAGCAAGTTATTTTATTCATTGGTTCTCTCACTAAAAGTACATCTGGGAGAACTTATACCTTATTATTCTATCTCTTTCATACCTTTATTTCCTTTACTTTTTGCTCAGCATATCCATCATAACTGGCTTACTTTTAGTGATTCATGGAGTTAAAAAAGTCAGCATTGCTCTTTGTTAAAAGTAGTTTGTCACGTAAAAATTCCATTGCTTCAACAGGTCCCATAGGATTAAGTATTCTACGCAACACCCATATTTTATTTAGTATAGCCTTATCAATTAATAGCTCTTCCTTCCTTGTTCCGGATTTTGTAATATCAATAGCTGGAAATATACGTTTATCAGAAAGTTTTCTATCAAGTATGATCTCAGCATTTCCTGTACCTTTAAACTCTTCAAAAATAACATCATCCATTTTTGAGCCAGTCTCTATAAGAGCTGTGGCGATTATAGTTAAAGAACCCCCATTCTCAATATTACGAGCTGCTCCAAAAAAGCGTTTTGGTCTCTGCAGTGCGTTTGAATCTACACCACCGGTTAGAACTTTCCCAGACGAAGGAATAACAGCGTTATAAGCACGTGCAAGTCTAGTAATATTGTCAAGTAGAATTACCACATCTTTTTTATGCTCAACCATTCTTTTAGCTTTTTCTATTACTATTTCAGCAAGCTGTACGTGACGGTAAGCAGGCTCATCAAACGTAGAACTTACTACCTCACCTTTTACAGAACGTATCATATCTGTTACTTCTTCAGGTCTTTCATCTATAAGTAACACTATTAATTCTATTTCAGGGTGATTTATAGCTATAGAGTTAGCCATTTGCTGAAGCAATATAGTTTTTCCTGTGCGAGGTGGAGCAACTACTAACGCTCTTTGCCCTTTTCCAAGAGGAGCTACTATATCTATAGCACGCATGCTTAAGCCTTTTTTATCATCACCATTATTACACTCAAGTACTATGCTTCCCTCAGGATAAAGAGGAAGCAAATTATCAAAGTGGACGTATTTTCTTAATTCACTGACTTCAGTAGAGTTTATACTTTGAACCTTAGTTAAAGTAAAATATCTTTCTTTATCACCAGGTGGCCTTATTTCTCCACATGCCATATCTCCTGTACGTAGATTAAACTTCTTTATTTGCCCATTAGAAATATAAACATCATCGGTACTTGGAGCATAATTTGCACTTGCTGAACGTAAGAAACCGAAACCATCAGGCAATATTTCCACTATCCCACTCCCTGTGGTTATGCCTCCTTCTTCACTCATTTTCTTCATTAAGCTGAATATTATTTCCTGCTTTAGCATCCTACCATTGCTTTTACCGTTAGTTGAAATTTTTCTTTCTTCAGCTAACTCTAACAATTCTTCTGCTGTTTTTCCTTTTAATTCGCTTAGATCTAATGTTTTTCTGTTTTTTTCAGTACCTTCATTGACCATCTGTTTTACTGTATCGTTATTGTGAATTTGCTCACTTTTTTCAGGTTGAGCTGTAACCTTTCCTTTTGCCAAAACATCTTCATTGATTGTTGTCATAATCCTCCAAAAATTTTAATTGATGCTTACTAACCTAAAATGTGACTACAAGATAATAAATTAGGCTGAGCTAGTTTTAGTGCGTATTAAGCTTAATTATTATTAAACCCCGTACTTTATTTATTATACTAATAAATACTAGCAAGTCAAGTTAATTTAATGTTAACAAAGCACAAAAATTTGAGGATCCTCAATAGCTATTCTTTATATTTTTTAACCTTTCTTGCTTTTCTTCTTCTACTTTCGCTTTTTCCACTTCTGCTTCTAAATTTTCTTGACTACATAAGCCGAGTAGTACAGGATCTTGGGGTTTTATATTTTGCATATTATGATGAGATCCATCTCTTACCTGCTCAACTGTGTAATTTGTTGTACTAATTAATTTAGCTATAACGTTATTGTCCAAGATAGGAAATTTTTTTACTAAATAATAAATCGCATCAGGTTTATCTCTACGTCTTGCCGTAGAGGCAAAGCCAAGAATGTTACCAATTGCTTTACTCCTTTTTTTTATATTTTTTACAATCAAGTTTGGTACACGGTTTGGATTTTTTTTGCAATCATCGATTTCTTTTTCAGTAATTATCCCAGAAATAATAGGGTTATATTTTTCAACTTCTATTTCCTCATCAGCTATGTCTTGTACTTCTTCAGGAGCTAACCTGCAGCATTGTGCTATTTGATTAAAAGTTAAACCAGTGTTGTCTACTAACCAAGCAGCTATTTGCATTAGAAGCTGTTTATTTCTATCGTTATTGCCCTTAGAAGATTCCATTGACATCAAAAAAGCATCTCCCATTTAAAGTATCCCTTACTGTTATACAGAGCTAAAATATAAGCTATTAAAACTAAAAAAGCATTAATTTTGTTATTCAATGGCTTTTTGTTTGTCACTTCCCACCTCTTAAGTTAATTAAATGCGCTTTTAAGCATATTTCAAACAAAATATTTCCCCTTCTTAAGGTATAGTATAACTCAGTTAAACATATGTTTCTATTTAAGAAGAGGGTCAAATTTTAAGTTAATATATTATATATATTAGCTAATAAAGCAACAGGTTTACAAGAATTAAATTATCACTATTCTATAATTAACCATTAATTAACTGAGTTTAAAATGAATGTTAAAAATTTTTTCACTAAAGTAACCGTTGTCCTTTTAGCT
Source organism: Wolbachia endosymbiont of Oedothorax gibbosus (assembly GCF_936270435.1). Classification (NCBI taxonomy): domain Bacteria; kingdom Pseudomonadati; phylum Pseudomonadota; class Alphaproteobacteria; order Rickettsiales; family Anaplasmataceae; genus Wolbachia; species Wolbachia endosymbiont of Oedothorax gibbosus. Next base: position 1,269,831 of record NZ_OW370567.1, on the reverse strand, counting down.
TGCTTGTTAATCTTCATGGGAATTGGCAATCTTTTATCAGGTGATGATGAAAAAGAAGAGGTAGCTAGGGTTGGAAAAGAAGTTATAACGTCAGATGAGTATAAATCGCTATATCAAAATCATGGAAAGCAAATCTCTGGATCTGATGCGAGTAGAGAATATGATTTGCTTAAGACACTTATAGAGCAAAAACTATTGTTTAACCTAATTAGTGAGCTGGGGTTGACAGTTGGAGAAGAGTCTATAAAAAACCATATTAAAAATACCAAATACTTTCAAAATGATAAAGGCGAATTTGACAAAAATAAATTCCATGAAACGCTAAATGACCTGCATATGACAGAGAAAGAGTATATAGCAAAGCTAGAGAAAGTTCTGCCTGCAATGATGTTCATGACTTCGTTATTTAAAGATAATTATCCGGTAACTTTTGGAGAGAGAGTTGATGAGCAGATATACAAAAGTCGCTACCAAACTAGAGTGATTGATATTGTTAAAATAACTGAAGATGCAGTTACAAACATTCCTGAACCAGATGATCAAGCCTTACTTGATTTGTACGAAAGAAATAAATCCCATTTTTATTATCCTGAGTATCGAACTGCGCAATACATTTCCCTAGGCCAAAAGTATTTTGAAGATCAAATCAAGATCTCAGATGAAGAAGTTGATGGTATAATAGAACAACAGGAACTTAAAGATCAAAAAGATATATTCAATGTAATATTTTCTACCAAAGAAGAAGCTGAGACAGCAAGAAGAGTATTTGAGGAGGGTAAAACAAGCTTTGAACAGATAGTAGAAGAGTTTGGCAAAGCAAAACTTGAGGAAACTAGAGTAAATAATATAACTAAGGATTTTTTACCAGAAGACGTGAGGGAAAAGGTATTTGCTCTCAAAGTAGGTGAAGTAAGTGAAGTTTTAGCAAGCAGTTTTGGTTGGCACATAATAAAAGTGGAAAGTGCGCATCAAATCTCCGATGAAGACTTAGTTGATTTAAAAAAAGATATAAAGTCAGTTTTAACTAACCAAAAGTCTTTTGAAAGAGTCAATGATTTCATAAACCAAGTAAACTATAAGATATACAATGGTTCAGCAATTGAAGAAATATTGAGTGAATATAATTTATCTATACAAACTATTGGTCCAGTAGATGCGAGTGGAAAAGATCAACTCGGTAATAACGTAGGAGATTCTGGTGATTTGATTTCTTTCATTTTTTCGCGAGAAAAGGACCAGAAAGGTTATTTTAAGGGCGTTGGAGACGCTGTTGTTAGTGTAAAAATCGTCGATATCATTCCACCTAAATTACAAAGTTTTGAAGAAGGTAGGGCATCAGCAGTAGAGCTTTGGCGTAGTGAGTTTATAAAAGAAAGAATGTTTAAAATTGGGCAAGAGGTTGAAGTTCAACTAAGAGAAAAAACAGATTTGGAAGAAATTCAAGGTGTGGAATTAGTTAAAGGTCAGCAGATGCACCGCAATGAACAAAACTACCCCTTTTCTTTTGTAGAAGAGATTTTCAATATGAAAACAACTGGTTTAGTGACAGACCCTATTCAATATAATAATGAAATTATAATAGGTGTTCTAAAAGAAATGCATTCATCAAATGGAAAATTAAACACGCTTGACACCGGAAAACGTGTGATGATGTCGCTAAAAGAGCAATTAATTAGCTATCTGGAATCAAAGTATAAAGTCGAAGTTAATCACGCTATACTTGATGATATATAGCCAGATAAGATTTATCAGAACCTGTTTTACCTCAAACGCATCCAGTGTTTCGAACTGGGACCCAGAAACTTACTAAGTGGTTGCATGATGCAAACTAGATTCCAGCGCCCGGTGCACAACTGTACGAACATTGCGATTTGAGAGCAATCTTCACTAGGAAGAATGTCATCCCAGTGCCCAGACACTGGGATCCAGGAATTTTATTAAGTTGGTAAGCATAAAAGTAGCCGTTTTATGTTAAAATACAACGTTTTAATGATTATGAAAAGGCTGGATTTCAGTGTCAGCTACTTGCATGACACCCATTTGTTCCTATAGTTGTCTTTTCTCGTCTACCTTATTTTACCACTTTGCTGAACAAATACTGCAAAAGTTGTATAATTCATTTGACTTAAAACGGCTCATTGTATAAAATTGTGACTAATATATGAATAAAGGTTAACATGGCAGTTAAAATAAGGTTGGCGAGGTTTGGCGCAAAGAAACGCCCTTTTTATAGGATAGTTGTAGCTGATTCACGAGCACCAAGAGATGGGCGTTTTATTGAGAAAATAGGACAATATGATCCAATGTTACCAAAAGACAATAAAAATCGTGTTGTGGTGAAAGCTGATAGATTAAAACATTGGCTAAGCGTAGGCGCGCAAGCAACTGAAAGAGTACTGTGGTTTATCAAAAAAGGCATAGTAACTTTAGAAACAGAACCAAAGAAAACAGAAAAAAAGAAAGCAGAGAACGAGAAAGCACAAGCGCAAGAGGCATAAGTCTCTTAAAATGCTAAATACTGATTTAACAAACAGCGATAAATTAGATGATGTCGTATCTTCTGATTTATCAGCTATGAATGACTTTATCTTCAAAAATGTCAATGATGAAGATGCTAAGCTTGCTACTGATATTATATCTCATCTTGTTAGTTCAGGTGGAAAAAAAATAAGGCCTAAACTAGTTTTTATTATATGTAAAATGCTAAACTATTCTGGAGAGAATAGGATCAACGTTGCTGCATCGGTAGAGTTTATACACAATGCTACTTTACTTCATGATGATGTGCTCGATGAAAGTGAGACACGCCATGGAGTTAAAACAGCGAATAAAATTTGGGGAAATAAATCAAGTATTTTAGTTGGTGATCTATTGTTGACACTAGCATTTAGATGGCTTATAGAGTGTGGAAATTTAAATATTCTCTCTATTTTATCTAAAGCATCGTATTTACTTGTGAAGGGTGAAATAAAGCAGATGACAACACGTTTTGACTCCCACACAATCAGGGAAAATTATTTTGATATAATTGGAGAAAAGACGGCATCTTTATTTTCTGCATGCTGTGAAGCTGCATCTACAGTATCTGGTGCAACAAATGACGAAACAGAGAGGCTAAAGAATTTTGGTTTTAATTTTGGTATGGCATTTCAAATAGTTGATGATATGCTCGATTATACTGCTAGTCAAGGCACTTCTGGAAAGCAAGTCGGAAAAGACTTTTTCGAAGGTAAAGTCACCTTACCTGCCATTATAGCATATGAAAAGGGCAGTCCAGCAGAGCAAAAATTCTGGGAAAAATGCTTTTCTTCAGCTAGACACAATTTTGACCAAGCATTACACTATATTAATCGCCATAATGCCATTCAGCTTTCTATGGAAAAAGCTAGGCACTACATTAATATGGCGCTAAATGATATTAGTACTTTTTCTGATTCTTTTTATAAAACTACTTTAATTGACTTTTTAAATGCGAGCATAGAAAGACAAATGTAGCTAGCGCTTGATATTTTCGAATTAATTGCTATATATTTATTAGATTCTTAAGGATAATTATATGTCAGACAGCAGTAAGGAGAAAAAGAAAAAGTTTGCTGATATGGTAAATAGGCAAAAAGGTGACGACCAACAAAGTGATAACCATAAGCAAACAGATGATTTAAATGAAGATCTCAATACATTAAAAGAACGTGCAGCCCAGCTTGAAGATCATTTACGCCGCGCTGTTGCAGATAATGAAAACGTCAAACGTATAATGCAAAAGCAAATTAGCGATGCAAGTGACTACGCAGTCACAAAATTTGCACGTGATATGATCGACTCATGCGACAATTTAAAAAAAGTAATGGAAATTTTGAAAGACGGTGATCCTGTTCATGAAGGAATCAAAGTAGCTTATCAAAAAATTATAAATGATCTAAAAAAACATGAAATAGAGGAAGTAGACCCACTTGGTGAGCTTTTTGATAGTAATTTACACCAAGCTGTTGTGGAAAGAGAAGACAATGAAAAAGAGCCTGGCACCATTGTAGAGGTACTACAAACTGGTTATACTATCAAAAATAGGTTGCTCCGTCCTGCAATGGTTATTATTTCTAAGAAATCTGCTGATTGTGGAAGCGATTAGCATGAGGTAAATGTATAATGACAAGTATTGTCTTTTCAGGTATCCAGCCAAGTGGCGTACTACATTTAGGTAATTATCTTGGTGCAATCAAACAGTGGATAGGCTTACAGGATAAATACAAATCTCTTTTTTGTATTGTCGACCTACATGCAATCACAGCAAATAAGCTTCCCGCAAGTGAATTGAAAAGTAATATTTTCAAAACAGCAGCAGCTTATATTGCATGTGGAATAGATCCAGAAAAGTCCATTATTTTTAATCAGTCCACAGTTAGTGGTCATGCAGAACTGGGCTGGCTGCTTGGGTGCTATACACCAATTGGTTGGCTTAATCGTATGACTCAATTTAAAGATAAAGCTGGTAGCGATAAACAAAAATCCTCTCTTGGGTTATATAGTTATCCAGTACTTATGGCTGCAGATATATTGCTGTATCAAACTAAATACGTTCCTGTTGGTGATGATCAAAAACAGCATTTAGAGCTTGCACGTGATATTGCATCAGCTTTTAACAATCATTATAAGCTGGATCATTTCATCGTACCTGAAATCTTAACTTTGGATTGCACATCAAGGATAATGAGCTTAAGAGATGGTACAAGCAAGATGAGTAAATCTGACCCTTCAGAACATTCGTGCGTTAACCTTGATGATACGGATGATTTAATTGTCAAAAAAATAGAAAAAGCAAAAACAGATTCAATTCTAGGCTTTGCTACTTTAGAGTGCCGACCAGAGATAAGAAATTTGATAAACATTTATTCAGTGCTTAGTAATGTAAATGTGGAAAAAGTGTGTGAAGAAGTGAACAAATATGATATGAAACACTTCAAAAAGGAGTTAGCTGATTTAATTATTGGTGTTATATCACCCATACGTGAGGGGATGAATGATCTTTTAAAAGACCAATTCCATTTACATGAAATATTAAAAAAAGGCACAGAGAAAGCAGCAGAAATTGCAAACTATAATATAAAAGAAATCAAGAATATTATTGGATTTGCTCAATAAATTAAGGGATTTTGTTCACTGTTGCAGATAGTAATTTGAGTATTTTGAGTCTCTTTAGCATAACATAACGTAAGAGTCACGTTACTTATATGACACCTTTGATGACAGACAACTAAAGAAAAATATCAACTAGGTTTATAGTCTATTACTACCGTGTTTGCAATTTTGTCGTGAAAAGCTTGTTTATGTTCATCACCTACTGCACATACTAAAACTAAGATTAGTATAGCTAAAAGTAAAATAGGATTATGAAGTGATATATAGTAGATTATGAAAAGAGCTATGGTCCTTTTTATTGCTTGCACTGGAGTGATTGGCTCAAGTGTATCTTTGTCTTTTACACGCATGCTAAATAACAAGTGTCCTGGAGTGCCGCCAAATTTTACTAGCATGAATATATGAAATATACATGGTATCATTAAAAATAAAGAAAATACAATAGTGGTGATTACAATTATTGCACCCATGATCCCCTGTATTGCGTGTGTAAGTGAGAAACCCACCGCTATTAAACCAAATGGTATTGCGATAAATAAAATACAATCAACTATAAACGCTAGAACACGTCTTGTCATTGTTGAGTAATTTACTTTTTTATCCATGTACTACCATAAAGAAAAATATTAACTAGGTTTATAATCTATCACTACCGTGTTTGCAACTTTGTCATAAAAAGTCTGCTTGCGTTGGTCGAATATCGCAAGTATTAAAACCAAAATTGGTAAAATTACAAACCACCGAGAAACATAATCAATCAGCAAAAGAGAAATAATTGAGAAAACTGTCTCAGAAATACACCTTATTGCTGCTTGCATAAGAGTAGTATTTTTAAATGTGTCTGCATCTTTGATATACATACCACACAACAGTTGTCCTGGCGTACCTCCCAGTCTTGTTATCATTAATATTTCTAATACTGTACACAGCACTGATGTAAAGATTGTATAAGGAGATGTTAACTGTTCAATTTCGTCAAGAAAATTATTAACCTCATTATTGCCCAACAATGCAATGTATAAGATGAATGAAGGAAAGAAAAATATTATTTGGTCAAGTATTGCTGTTACAGTACGCCTTGTAAACCCTACATAATTTATTTTAACATTTATTTCAGTATTCATAACCCCACCTATATTTCATAATATCATCATATAATATAAAAGCACGTTGTTAAATAACCGTAAATATACTAATTTTGGTAATACTAGCTGCTTGTGCCATTCTATTATTTGAATTAACATTAAATTATTTGTAGTTAGGAAAGTTATGTCAACACCAATCACAGTTGCGTATGGTGATGGTATCGGACCAGAAATTATGGAAGCGGTGCTGTCAATATTGCGCGAAGCGGAAGCGAAAATCTCAATAGATATTATTGAAATAGGGGAGCTTATTTATAACAAGGAATGGTCTCACGGAATTTCTCCAAGTGGTTGGGAATCTATCGAAAGGACAAAGATATTACTCAAATCTCCAACAACAACTCCTCAAGGCAAAGGACACAAAAGCTTAAATGTTGCACTGAGAAAAAATCTAGGGTTGTATGCAAATATCAGACCATGTATTTCATATCATCCTATCATAGAAAATAAATTCGATAAGTTTGACATTGTGATAATACGCGAAAATGAAGAGGATGTTTACACAGGAATAGAGCACAGGCTTACTGGTGATGCTTACCAATGCACTAAAATTATTACTAGATCTGGCTCAGAGAAAATATGCAGATACGCTTTTGAATACGCAGAAAGACACAATAGAAAGAAAGTAACTTGTCTTACTAAAGATAACATAATGAAAATGACTGACGGAACTTTCCATGCAGCGTTTGATCTTATTGCAAAGGAATACCAGGACATAAGAGCAGAACATTATATAGTTGATATTGGAATGGCACGTGTTGCAACAGAACCGGAGAATTTTGATGTTATAGTAACTGAGAACTTATATGGCGACATATTATCAGATATAGTGGCACAAACCTCTGGATCTGTGGGACTCGCTGGAAGTAGCAATATAGGTAATGAATACGCAATGTTTGAAGCAGTGCACGGTTCTGCTCATGATATTGCAGGAAAAAATATAGCTAATCCTTCTGGTCTTTTAAATGCTGCAGTGCATATGCTAATTTACATAGGTCAAGTGGGTACTGCAAAACTAGTTTATGATGCGTGGCTGAAGACTTTGGAGGATGGGATACACACCGCCGATTTGTATAAGGAAGAGAAGAGCAAACAAAAAGTTGGTACAAAAGAATTTGCAGAAGCTGTTATAGAGAATCTAGGAAAGAAGCCTGCAATATTATCTGAGTTTACAGTCGGTGGCAGTACAAATAGCAAAATAAGTGAAATACAAAATAGCTACGAACAGGACTATAAAGTTAAAAAGCTAGTGGGTAGTGATATAACCCTCGCTTGGGACAAATCCAGCAATTTTGATCAAATAGTAGGATTATTTGAATCGAGTAATCTGCAAATGATAGCAATATACTCAAAAGGACTGGCAATTTGGCCAGGAAGTTCAAAATCTTCAAGTGACCAAATAACCTGTAGGTTTATCGCAAATAGTGAAAAGCAAGCTATTACAAATAGTGATGTAAATAACTTGCTAATCAAACTTGAAGAAAACAGCTTTGACGTGGTGAGAATGGACAAATTGTATTTGTATGATGGGAAAGAGGGGTTTTTCTCTTAATGATTGTTTGATATTCTAATCCTTGCATAAAGCATTTTAATATGTTATACTAAAAGTGTGATGTATTTATGTGAGGTGTAGTAATGAATAAACATTTTAAGTTAACTGGTCAGGAGTTTTGTGATAATAATGATCTGTTTAACGTACTAGAGATAAAAGCTGAACAAATTGTAGGTAAGGATTATCAAGCTCTTAGCAAGTTTCTGAAAAAACAATATAATAAATTGATACTTGTAAATCATCCTGACAAAGGTGGAGATAAAAATAGGTTCGATCAAATTTATAAAGCTTATCAAGAGCTAAAAAAATACATTAGACCTCTTTCAAAATTCACATCATCAACTCTAGATTGTAAATTCCAGCTATCAAATTGAATCTCAATCCAAAACGTTTTCGCCGATTGCGATATTTATCTGCAATAATTTTAAATCTTTTAAGCAAACCGATTACATTCTCAACCACAACTCTTTTGCTTGCAAGCTCTTGATTTTCTTGCTTTTGTTTCTTAGTCAATGGGTGCTTTTTCGTTTTTCTATGTGGCAATTCAACATTTGCGTGAATTTTTTGTAGACCTCTGTAACCGCTATCTGCTAGGACTTTGATACTTGGTAGTATGTGCACTTTTGACTCCTTAAAAAGCCGAAAATCATGTTTCCTACCATTTGAAAAAGACGTGCAAATGATCTTTTTGCTTTCTTTTTCCGAAATAATCTGTGTTTTTATACTGTGCTTTTTCTTTTTTCCTGAATAAAATCTTTTTTGCTTTTTTTGGGTCTTTCCACAGGAGTTTCTGTTGCATCTATCACTAAAACCTCATATTCTATATCACTTTTTAGAACCTCTTTTCGCCCTGGCAATGCAAAATCCGGATGTTTTACCAATGTATTTTCAATCCACTTTATGATTTTATAGGTCGTACTTTCGCTCATACCATAACTTCGACCAATGTGGAAATATGTCCGATATTCACGAAGATATTCCAATGCCATAAGTAGCCTGTCTTCTATACAGAGCTTGCTTTTACGCCCACTTTTTGCTTTTTTCCTTCTATCTTCTTCATCTAAAATTTCTACCATCCTGTTGAAAGTTGCCTTCTTTACTCCTGTCAGACGACGAAACTTCTCTTCATCTAACTCCTTAGTTTCTTCATATCTCATACTTTTAAATGTATGATTTTATACTAATTTTTTGCTCTTTTCCAATTTTGAAAGAAGTCTATTGAACCTTTAGAGTCAGGAAATCCTTGTGTTGAAATCAATGTTGATGCTGAAAGTGATGGGCGTTTAACAGAAAGGGAGTTTCATTATAGGAAAAAGTTATTTGAAAATTTGAATATCATTGAAGAAGAAGTTAAAGGAAAGAATTTTGTTGAGCTTTACTCTATACTTAGAAAAAAAAGCAGCTCACTAGAGGAAGACTTGAAACACAAAAATAAATTAATTGATGATATAAATTATTGGACAAGATATGGCTCACTTTGCGATGATAAAGTCAAAGAGCTGAGAAATGAGCTTGACGAACACTTGCTTAAACCTAACATACAATTATTGAGTTATATCGCCCCTTTAACAAAGAATGGAAGTCTAATAAGGGAAGACAAACAAGCGCTAGTGCAACAGTTTATAAAGCGTAGAGACGATTTGCTATCTAATCTTTTTAAGACCAAGGCATATACTTTACTTTTTTTAGCCTTTGCTGAAGCAACTTATTGCTATATTTTCTTACCTACTTGGTTAATTGCCAGTAATACCTTGATGTGTTTATGCTTGCCACTAGTAGCATTAAATCTTATTATGACAAAGATTTTATCTGCTTTAACACAACATTACGAAAAAAAATACAAAAACTCTGAAATTTCTACTGATCAATACATAAGTAGAATGAATTATATTAACTTATGCTGTAAGCTTTTTGTTTTTTACCCTTTGCCTGTCTTTTTTACTTCTTTAATGATAGAGGGTTTTATCTCTGGCAGTTTTTATGTTGATGTGACAATATTTGGTACTTTGTCATTGTTAGCACTGCTAGCTACTGAGATATTTAGTCCTACATTTTCAAAAGGCTGTGAAATATACACTGAAAAACACATGAAAGATTTACTTGAGGAAGATCCAAGGGATAGAGTGCAAAAGGAAACTGATCTGTTAGGACGGTATGATCCACGAAGGCTATTAATGCCGATAATTATGCCTCTTGTTAGAAAGTGTTTTGCAGAGGTGGCAAGCGAATTTGCTGAGAGGAATTTCGATGAAGTGGACACTAATGTGTCTAATGTTAACGTTAAACAGCCATCTGGAACTCAACAAGCAAATTCTCTTGCACAATAAGGAGTTGGCAGTATAGTATAAGCTTTTAGCTCTATGGATGGACTCAAAAAAAGTAGAATTGATATTTGAAAAGTTTCAACAATCAAATCCTGCGCCAAAAATAGAGCTAAATTACACCAATCATTTTACGTTACTGATTGCGATAGTTTTATCAGCACGGACAACTGATGTAAGCGTTAACAAAATTACAAGAGAACTATTTGACATTGCTGATACGCCAGAAAAGATGCTGAGTTTTGGGCAAAATGAGCTGAGAAAATGCATAAGCAGTATTGGTTTATATAACTCCAAAGCAAAAAACATAATCGGGCTCAGCAAAATATTGATTGAGCGGTACAATAGCAAAGTGCCTACTGATTTCGATGATTTGGTATCTTTACCAGGGGTTGGGAGAAAGAGCGCTAATGTGTTCTTAAATTCAGGACTTGGTATTCCAACATTGGCAGTTGATACTCATGTTTTTAGAGTAAGCAATAGACTTGGACTTGTGAAAGAAAAAGATGTGTTTAAAACAGAGCAATCTCTTTTAAATGTGGTTTCCAAAAAATACCTGCTTTATGCTCATCATTGGCTAGTTTTGCATGGTAGATATGTTTGCAAAGCACAGAAACCTTCGTGTGAAACGTGCATAATTCATGATTTGTGTGAGTTTGAATGCAAAAGGTATAAAGTCTAGTATTTCTTCTTTTGTCATCCAGGTAGCCCGCAGAAACGAAAAAATTACTTGACAAACTCCGCCAACCCCCTTATCATGAAAGTGAAGCTATATTATTTAACTTCCCAATCTGTGCAGATTAAAATGACAAGAAGACTTGTATTTGGCGTACTATTGTTTAATTTTTGCACTATGTGCATACTATGTCTTTATAAAAATTTTGGGTTTTTACCCACATAAGCTGAAACGCGCTTATAAAGCGTTCAAGACATCACCCAACGTCAAATTTTAAAATAAAGAGTGGAATAACTAGCTACTCCGGGGATTCTTTGTCTTTTTTTTCTGCTGGTAAATTTCTTAAACATTTATAGCTTAAGTTAGTTGCGTTTAAAAGCAGCTAAATTGCAGTGTTTAAGACTTAAAGAACGCCAATACTGAAAATAGACGATGACCAGGGCTTCTTTTGCCTTTTTTTTTATTTGGTAAATTTTTTAATATTTATAGCAACATGAACTGGGCAGGAAGGTAGCGCGTGACGCTGGAATCCAGGAATTTTATTAAGTATAAAAGTTATGTTAAAATGCACCATTTATGGAAAACTAGATCCCAGACTGGGATGACAAGAAGAGGGCACTGCCGTCTTGCCAGTGTTGGCTACTTGGATGACAGGGGAAGTTGGATGACACCCTGACAACCGTCATCCCGCTACGTGTTAGCGGGATCTATGCTTTGAGATACTGCGGCGGTATGACGGTTAAGTAGGGTGTCACTCCAGTGCTTGACATTGGAATCCGGTTTTTCGTATAATTTTATCTATGTGAACTTTGCAGCAAAAATGATGTTATGCAAGTAGCTGATACTGGAGTCCTAGTTTTCATTATATAACCGACTACCAGTGTCAGCTACTCGGATGACACCCATTTTAGTAGCTTAAATAACAATGCTTGTGCACCGCCACTGCAATGATAAATATGTACTAATTTACGAGAAGCGTGAATAAATCTCTAAATATGAAAGGCCTATATATTAAAACTTACGGCTGTCAGATGAACGTTTATGACTCCGTTTTAATGGAAAATATAATTAAACCTTTGGGGTTCAACGTTGTTAGTGATGCAGGGAAAGCCGATTTAGTGATACTGAATACTTGTCACATTAGAGAGAAGGCAGCAGAAAAACTTTACTCAGAGCTTGGGAAGATTCATTCGTTACGAAAAGAAATGACTATAGTGGTGGCTGGGTGTGTAGCGCAAGCAGAGGGAGAAGAAGTGTTCAGAAGGGCTCCTTTTGTTGATATTGTTGTTGGTCCGCAGAGTATCGCTACCTTACCGGAGCTGATAGTCAAAGCAAGCAGAAGTAAAGGTCATGTAATAAACACTGATTTTCCTGAAGTTGCAAAGTTTGATAAATTGCCAGATGAATGCTATGGCAATAGCCAGGGGTCTTCTGCGTTTCTTGCCATACAAGAGGGTTGTGATAAATTTTGTACGTTTTGTGTAGTGCCCTATACTCGTGGAGCTGAGTATTCACGGCCAGTGAATGAAATATTTCGTGAAGCATTGAAATTAGTTGCAAATGGGGCAAATGAGATCAATTTGCTTGGTCAGAACGTCAATGCTTACCATGGGGAGTGCGAAGGGGAAGTGTGGGATTTAGGAAAATTAATTAGTCATATTGCTAAAATTGAAAAGCTAGAGAGGATTCGTTATACAACTTCTCATCCAAGAGATATGCATGAATCTCTCTACTTGGCACATGCGGAAGAGCCAAAACTCATGCCGTTTGTTCACCTGCCTGTGCAGTCAGGTTCGAATAAAATATTGCGCGCGATGAATAGGAAGCACACTGCAGAGGAGTATTTGGAAATAATAGACAGATTTCGCAAATTGAAACCTGAAATCGAATTTTCTTCTGATTTTATCGTTGGTTTTCCTGGAGAAACCGAAAAAGACTTTGAAGAAACTATGAAATTAGTAGAAAAAGTAAAATACGCTCAGGCTTATAGTTTTAAATACAGCCCAAGACCAGGCACACCAGGAGCAGAAAGAAAAGATCAAGTACCAGAAGAGGTTAAAACAGAGCGCCTTCTTCGTTTGCAGAAGTTAATTAGTAAGCAACAACTTGAGTTTAACCAGAGTATGGTAGGCAAAACTATACCTGTTCTATTTAGCGATAAAAAAGGTAAACACCAAAACCAAATTATTGGTAAAAGCCCATATATGCAATCAGTGTGCATTGATGATCCTGACGGTAAATACAGAGACAAAATAGTAAACGTGAAAGTGTTGGAAGCTCGGCAGAATAGTTTGTTGGGGTGTGGGCTTTAAAAATAGACTTGTTGGGCATCTATCACAACTGTACGAACATTGTAATATGGTACAATGTTACAACGATGTCATTCCAGTGCTTGACACTGGAATCCAGAAAAGTTTGCTTGTGAGCAAGCAAACCAGCATGGAAAGTAGCTGATCTTATACTAAATGAATGTTTTTGATGAGGTTGCATAGAAGCTGGATCACAGTGCCTTGACTACTTGGATTCAGAACATACTAAATTATAAAAATTTATCATTTAGTATGAAGAATACTATATAGGAGTAAATATGTTTCTTTTTGAATTTGTAATTTTTCAGAAAGCCCTATATTCTTTAGTTTTACATAGCGAACATGAAGTCAAAGCATTATCCTGATACAGTAAGTAGTCCTGATTTTTCGTCGTTAGAAAAAGAAATCATAAAATTTTGGCAGGAAAATAAAGTTTTTGAGCGGTCAGTTGAAGAACGTTCCAAGGATAATTGTTTTGTCTTTTACGATGGGCCTCCGTTTGCAAATGGACTTCCCCATTATGGGCATTTACTTACTGGTTTTATCAAAGACGCGTTTGCAAGATATCAAACTATGCTGCAAAAAAGGGTTGAACGTAGATTTGGCTGGGATTGCCATGGATTGCCGGCTGAGATGGGAGCAGAAAAGGAACTTGGAATATCTGGTAGAACTGAGATAGAAAAATTCGGGATTGAGAAATTCAATAACCATTGCCGTACTTCTGTGATGAAATTTTCGTCAGAATGGGAGAAGTATGTAAATAGGCAAGCAAGATGGGTAGATTTTCACAACGACTATAAGACCATGGATAAATCATTCATGGAGTCGGTCATGTGGGCATTTAAACAGCTTTATGATAAGGGTCTGGTGTATGAATCAGTACGCGTTGTTCCCTATAGCTGGGCGTGCGAAACTCCGTTATCCAATTTTGAAACAAGGCTTGATAACGCGTATAGAGAAAAGACTAGCAAAGCTGTAACTGTTGCATTTGAGCTTTTAGAAAACCCACAGCAGTTTAAAAGTGTATGTAAATTACTTGCTTGGACTACAACTCCTTGGACGTTGCCGAGCAACTTGGCTTTGGCGATAGGGAAAGATATTGAGTATTGCGCAGTATTAGTAAAGCACTCTTTGGCAGTGTATGATGCTGGAATCGAGAAAAAAAGAAACGTGGATCCAAGTAGTCAAGCTACTGGAATGACAACAGAGGGCACTGGGATGACAGGGGATAACGCAAAAGATCTAGTCAATGATGAAATATACATTTTTGCTGAAAGCTACCTAGAGAAATTTATCAGCCACTCTGAACAAAACAATATTCCATATGAAAACTGCAATATAAAACTTAAAGCGAATGATCTTGCAGGTCTTTCTTATAAACCGCTGTTTGATTACTTTAAGGATACAAAAAATGCATTTCGCGTTTTCATCGCTGATTACGTTACAGGAGAAGATGGTACTGGCGTTGTGCATACTGCTCCTGGATTTGGTGAAGAAGATTTTTACCTTTGCCAAAGCCACGATATCCCGGCTGTTTGTCCAATTGATAACAGTGGAAAATTTACTGCTGAAGTTTCAGATTTGGCAGGGGTTCATGTTTTTGATACCAATGATATAGTAATAAAAAAATTGAAAGAACAAGGAAACTGGTTCAAAACTGAACAATATATTCACAATTATCCACACTGCTGGAGAACTGATACTCCTTTGATCTATCGCACTATGCCTTCTTGGTACGTTGCCGTTACAAAATTCAAAAGCAGAATGGTAGAGCTAAATAAGAGAGTTAATTGGATACCAAACCACATTAGAGATGGTCAATTTGGAAAATGGCTTGAAGGGGCACACGACTGGTCAATTTCACGCAATCGATTCTGGGGTACGCCAATCCCTGTATGGAAATCAGACGATGCGAGATATCCAAGAGTAGATGTATATGGTTCAATAGAAGAACTGGAGAGAGATTTTAATGTTAAAATAGACGACTTGCACAGACCATTTATCGATACTTTAACAAGACCAAATCCTGATGACCCGACAGGAAGATCAATCATGCGTCGTGTGCCTGATGTGTTTGACTGTTGGTTTGAATCTGGCTCGATGCCATTTGCGCAAGTCCACTATCCGTTTGAAAATAAGGAGTGGTTTGAAACTGCAGATTTTATCACTGAATACATAGCGCAAACCAGGGGGTGGTTTTATACGCTCTTTGTATTGTCCACTGCTTTGTTTGATAGGGAACCATTTAAGAACTGCATATGCCACGGTGTTGTTTTGGATGTAAAAGGGCAAAAATTGTCCAAACGTTTGAATAACTATGCAGATCCAATGGAGGTTTTTGATAGATACGGTTCTGATGCACTGCGTTTTCTTATGCTTTCTGGATCTATTGTTTGTGGTGGTAATTTGCTACTCGATAAAGAAGGAAACTCAATACGAGATGTTCTGAAAAACGTAATAAAACCTATTTGGAACAGTTATCACTTTTTTACTATGTATGCAAATGCAGATGGAATTAAAGCTGAAGTTTGTAAGGATTATCAAAGTACTATTGATCGCTACATGATTTCCAAATGTTTTGAAGCTATAGAAAGTATCCAAGCTTCTATGAACAGCTATAACTCCCAAGAGGCTTGCAAAATTTTAATGAACTTTTTTGAAGTGCTAAATAATTGGTATATTCGTCGCAGTCGCGAGCGTTTTTGGAAAAGTGATTTGGATCAGGATAAAACTGATGCTTATAATGTTCTATATACGGTTTTTTATTACATACTAAGAGCTGCAGCTCCTTTGTTGCCACTTATAACAGAGAATATATGGCAAGGGCTTAAGTATGAAGAAACATCTGTTCATTTGGCTAATTTTCCACAATTAGAGAAGTTTGATAGTCAGCTCATTGCCAAGATGGATCTAGTGAGAAAGGTGTGCAACTCTGCACTTTCGATCAGAAACACTTTTAATATACGTATCAGACAGCCGCTTGGCAGTATGATCATTTATCATCAGTCTTCCTGTAGTTTTCTTGAAGGTGAACCGCTTTCTGTCATCCCAGAGTTCTCTCCTGTTATCCAAGTAGCTGACACTGGGATCCAGTGTGCTGCAGATTCAAATGAGTACCAGGAGATGATAAAAGATGAGGTGAATGTAAAAAGCTTGGAATTAGTAAACAGACTTGAAGGTATTGCATCACTAGAGTTAAGGCTAAATTTCCCACTGCTTGGGAAAAGAATTCCAGACAAAATCAAGAAGCTAGTTCAATATGTCAAAGAGGGAAAATGGAAGCAAGTTGAAAATGAGCAAGTTTTTTTAGGTAATGAGTCAGAAAATTACATCATAGAAAAAGGCGAATATGAACTATTGTTAAAAGCAAATAGTGAATATTCTGCTGTGTTTGATAATAACAAAGGGGTTGTTATTTTAAACACTGAACTAAATGATGAATTAATTCTAGAAGGGTTAGCGAGAGATGTCGTGAGGCTCATTCAAGAAACCAGAAAACAAGCCGACTTTCATGTATCAGATAGAATCAGAGTAATAATCAAAACAGAGGATGAGGAAATTAAGAAAGCAATAAATACATGGGGTGAATACATAAAAGAGCAGACTCTTTCCTTATCTTTAGAAATTAATACAGAAATTGGAACTAACTTTTATTCTAAGGAATATCAGGATTTAAGTGTTGATATTAAGTTAGATTGTCAGTAGTTGAAAATCGTCAGTGTTTGTGCTATACTTAAAGTACTTGGATAAGGTTATGGTATGAATGCTGTTGCAGATGATTATGAAGAAGTTGTTAACAATAGTGGTGATTTAGGTAAAGTAGAATCTACTTCCAATGTTACTTTGGAAGAGGAAGAAGAGTTTTTTGATGCTTTAGAGGAACAAGATTGGTTAATTAGTAATATCACACAGAAATCTACTGACACTTCGGAAGGACAAGAGCCGTTAGCTAATTTTAACGTTCCACTCAGTATATTTCATTATAAAGATTATAACTCTGATTTTTTTACTTCTTGGTATAACGTATCAAGTAGAATATTTAAAGAGATAAACCAAGCTTGCCCGGAGAAAAAAGTATTAAATTTAGCACTATCGGTTTTAATGTTTCCTTATATAGTTTTTACTGCGTTAGGATTAGCAGTATATAATAAATTAAAAACAAATGATAAGACACAAATCAGCTCAGAGGAAAATAAAACAAAAAAAGTAAGTGAAAGTACAACAAAAAGATTAGCATATGGTGTTCTTGCTGCAGTAGCGATTCTTGTTAGTATACCTATACTTCTACTCTTGCTTATTCCTGCAACACCCGCCTTAGCTACTTTTTATCTTTTAAATAGAAAATTATCTCATTCTTTGATTGATGTTCTTAAAGTGAGTAGTGGGTCATATCAGAAAAAACACCAAAATATTGAGGTATCTTTTCGTGAAATAGATGCTGGTAAGTCAGACATTAAGTGGGACATGGAGATTAAGTTTCCACCGCAATTTGAACAATTACTTAGAGATTTATATGAAGATAAAGATGGTAGTTGGTTTAATGTTGCACGTGATTCAGAACATAATACCATACTGAAATTATCAGCTAAAATCAATTTAAAAAATGGTCTTAAGCCTTTGCGTAATGAGATCAATAATGTGCTTGCAACTTCTATTCAAGAATTTGCAAAAGCTATGGAAGAGCTGATGAAGCTAGAAAAGAAAGACATTACATATGATAAGCTGAAGGAATTGTTGAACGAGTTTAGAGTGAAAGTAGTAAATAGTATAGGTCCTAAATTGACAAGTCACTTAATACAAAATGCTTATCGAGTTGCTTTTATACAAGCAATTAAATTTGCACAAAAAAGAAGAGAGGAAAAGGAAGATTTTTCATTAGAAAAAAGACTGAAAGAGGTATTAGTGGAGCAAGAACTGAGAAGCCAAGGTAAGGAATTGCCAAGTAAAAAAGAAATTATAATAGAAGATTTGAAAAACGTAGGAATAGAAGTACCAAGTGACTCAAAAGATGATGAATTTTCTGTACATGAGGCGGAATGGAAAGAGCTTAAAGAGCTTAAAGAGGGAGAGAGAAGGAAAATAGTTGAAAGAAAAGCAATTGATATTTATAAAAATAATCATCTCCAAGCAACAGAGGAAGCCTTGGAAAATGCGAAAAAAGAGATTGAACGTTTAAGAGGAATAGGTCAAATAAGGTATAACAATAGACATAAGGAATTAAAAGAAATACATGGAAACAGTAGCTTAACAGATGGCACCTTAAAAAGGAGGTTAGAAGACCTTTTTAAATTTGAATATGATGATCAAGAGGTTGAGCGCAGGCTGATAAAATCAGTAATAAAAAAAGCTCAAGGTGAGTTAAGTCAATCAGGTATACCGGATAAGGAGAAGCAAAGCCTAAGGAAGCAGCTTGAAGATTTAGAAAAAAAAGTATCGGATAAGGAAGCTTCAGCTAAAATAAATGACTTCATAGAAGAGGCGTATTTAGAAATAAAAAAATATAAAGTACAAAGGTTGCTTAAAGAACAAAAAGAGGGTGTTTTAGGTTTATGCGGGACATTAAAAAGGTATGATGAATCAGATCTAGCAAAAATAATTGAAGCTTTTCGTGTACAAGATGAAGGACATTTAGAAAAATCTATATTGGAACAAACACTCAAAGATCAAAATGAGCGTTTACAAGCTAAACAAAGGGAAAAAGGGCATCCAATTACAAAGTCAATAGAAGTCCTTCTAGAAAGGAATGAAGCGATTCTAGAAACATTAGAACAATTGGAGTTGAAAAAAGAGGGATTATTGATAAATGGAGAAACAAAGAATAATTATAGGGAAGAATTAATGTCTCGTGAAAAAATAAAATTTGCAATAATAGAAGATAAGTTACTGAATGCATTCAATGATAAACCTTTTAATGGGGAAAAAATTAGGGAGTTATTAGAAAAAGCAGAACTGGAGTACTGTTTAGCAGAAAAATGCATAAAAGGTCCTGTAATTAAAACAAAAGATAATATCAAGCATTTTTGCCAGGATTTATTATCTCCTTTGATAGACAATTTGGTGAAAAAGATAATAAATTATGTACCAAAGGATAATGGGAATAATGCGTGGAGTCTGGCAAATTTGTGTAAACGTGCTTGTATTGTTATTAATTATAATAGGGTTGGGTGGTCATCTATAGGCGACAGTAGCACAGAAGGAAAGGTGTTAAAAGTTGCACATGATACTCACAAGGAAGTAGAGACATTTCTTCAACATTTCGAATCAAGTTATGAGGAAGTAGGGGCTTTTTTAGGTGATTTATTTTCTGATGATGGAGAAACATTTAAGGATGATGTATGGCCTAAAATAGAAGAGCATTTGCATGGAGTGTGGGATAGATTTTTTAAGGATATTGAATTCAAGGTGGGAAGTAGATTAGATGAGGTAAGCACACAGCAACAGCAGGAAACTGTGATTACGGTTTAATGACTAGTTCTCAAAATTCCTCCGGTATTTTCACACACTAAATTGACTATAGCACTTGATTCTTTTTGGATCTCTTTTTCAGTTAAAGTGTGGATTGGAGAGCAGAAAGTAACTGACAATGCTATAGACATCTTATTCGGTTCTATATTGTTTCCATGGTATACGTCAAATACTAAAACTTCTGTGATGAGCTCTGAGCTTTTTTTTACCACATTGATTATGTTACCTACTTCCACATCCTTATTTACAATAAATGCGAAATCACGTTTTACACTTTGGTATTTATAATCAATAAAATTTTTCCTACTTATAGGTAAATTTCCAATGTTTTCTAGCATCACTTCAAAGGCTACAATTTTTTGTTTGATATCAAACAAATCCAGTATACTTGGATGCAGTTCCCCAAAATAACCAACTATTTTACTTCTAAAAGATAAGGTGCCTGACTTTCCTGGATGATAATATTCTTTTTTTGCTCTCTCTATCGTTAAATTATCACAATTGATGTTAAAGAATTCCAAAGCCGTTATGAGGTCAGCCTTTGCGTCAAAAACATCTACTTTCCTATCAGTATTATAATGGTTTCTCGGCAAATTATTTCCTGTTCTTATTCCACTTAAAACATGTTTAGACTGAGCTTCACCATTGTAAATTGGCCCAATTTCAAAAATTGCAAGATCAGATGTTCCATGGGCAATATTATCAGCAGTTACTTGCAACAAGTTTGGTATGATACTTGGTCTCATTATATTAAAGTTATTATTAAACGGATTATCGATGATAAATAACTTATTCGAGTAACCAAATCTTTCAGCTGTTGATTCACTCATAAATGACCAGGTTAGCACTTCATGAAACCCTCTGTTTGTCATCAAAATACGCAAATTGTCGTATGTACTATCTACTTCTTCAACATTATTTGGTAGTGGTTCTTCTTTTATTTTGTCATAGCCGTATATCCTTGTTACTTCTTCAATTAGGTCAGCAGGTATTGTCACGTCCGGTCTCCAGCTTGGTACTTGTACATTCCAATTACCTTCGGTTTTTTTATCAATACTAAACCCTAGTTTCGTTAAGATATCGAACATCTCATCAGGTGATACAGATACACTTCCTAACTTGTTTACATCCTGATAATTAAAGTTCACCTTGGTGTCAGCCCTATCTAAGCTGCCAGCAGACACTACGCTTGAGGTTTCTCCACCACATAAGTCCAAAATCATTTTAGCTGCAAGATTGAGTCCATCAAGGGTAAATCCAGGATCGACTGAACGTGCAAATCTGTAACTAGCGTCTGTGGAGATGCTGAGCTGCCTTGCAGATTTAGCGATAGAGATTGGATCGAGCAAAGCTAATTCCAAAAAAATATTGGTGGTTTCAAGAGTACATTCACTGCACTTTCCACCTATAATTCCAGCAACTCCATGAATATTTTTACTATCAGAATAAATGTTTATATTATTGTCCAGCAAATATTCCTTACCATTTAAAGCAAAGAAGCTTTCTCCATCATTTGCTTTTCTTATTGTAAGTTTGCCATCTACTTTGTTTGCATCAAACGCATGCATTGGACGATTAAAAGATATCATAATATAGTTAGTAATGTCAACTATTGTAGAAATGGAGCGCATTCCTATCGATTCCAATTTATCTTTTAGCCACTTTGGGCTTTCTTGATTTTTTACATTGGCAATGTATATTCCACTAATAAAACTTTCCCCGTCACTCACTTCAACACCAATTGGTGAACTTATAGAGCTGGTAAGTTGTGGAATGCTTAAAGTCTTTAATGTCCCAATTCCAGTTGCAGCAAGGTCGCGAGCTATTCCATAAATGCCTAAGCAGTCTCCACGGTTTGGAGTAACATTTATATCAATTACATGGTCACAATTGAAAAATTTGTCCCCTACTTTATAATCATCAGAAAGCTCGATTATTCCTTCACTTTCCTCTTGAACTAGCGCAAGTTCAGAAGCAGAGCAGAGCATCCCTTCACTTAGCACTCCTCGTATTTTTGTGGACTTAATTGTGAAATCACTTTCTGGCAATGTGCTACCAAGAGATGCAAGTACAGTTTTCATACCTTCTCTAACATTGTTTGCTCCGCAAACTATTTGTAGAATTTTACTCCCATCATTTACTTTACATAATTTTAATTTATCGGCATTTGGATGAGGTGCAACTTCTAATACTTTTGCAACAATAAAACCAGCTAATTTGGTATTGTCGATCACATCTTCTACTTCTAACCCTATGTGAGTTAATTTATCGGTAATTTCTTCTAAACTAGCATTGGTTTCTAAGTGCTCTAATAACCAAGATAATGTGAATTTCATGAATCTTTAAAGAAATAAAAAAGTCATTGTAATATAAAATGTGGTGCTTTTAAAGTTTGTTGTAATGGAATAAAAGGTAACTTCTACATCATTGTTTATGATGTAGAAGCTTTTGTAACTTTATATCTTCTTGTGAAGAGAATTTATCTTCTTTATATCACCTTTTAAATCCATTTCCATAGAGAATTTAAGATTCATATTGTGGTTATCTGCATAGGCATCATAAATGTAACCATCAATAGTTAAGTTTCCTATCATATTATGGCTTTCATCTAGTATTTCGCTTCCTATTTGACAATGGCCAGTATATTCGTTAAAGGAACCATCTGTCAATTTGATGTATCCGTTACCAAATTCCTGCTCTAAATTTAAAGGATGATTAGTGTTAATAAAATCTATTTCGTTCATTATATACCTCACTAAAAATTAAATTATAATTAAAATAAGATGTTAAGTCAAGATATTGAATAATTTAATAAGATTAGTAAATTTTAAAATACAGAGCTGACTGTAATTAACACTCTAATTACATATTTTGTTAATGTATCAATGTTATAATAGTACAAGATCTAGTATAATCTTAACTCTTGACTTTGTCCTATAAAATTCATACTTTATTTACTGTTAATAGTTCAGATTAAAATGGCATTAAATCCGCTAGAACAGTTTAAAATATATACAATAATAGAGTTACCTAGGTTATTTGGGTATGACGTAAGCTTTACCAATTCATCTCTTTTCACGATGATTTCGGTAATATTGACGGTACTATTTTTGCTTCTTGGAATAAGGAAAAGAGCAGTAATACCAGGGTATTTGCAAGCCGCAGTTGAGTATGTATATGATTTTGTTATTTCAATAATAGAAAGTAACACTGGAAGCAAAGGCTTGCAGCACATTTCTTTGATATTTACAGTGTTTATTTTCATTTTATCATGTAATTTGGTTGGCGTTCTTCCTTATAGTTTCACGGTCACAAGTCATGTGATAGTCACCTTCGCTTTATCGATGGTGGTTTTTATTTATATAACGATTGTTGGGTTTAAGGAAATGGGAGTAGAATTTTTACGCATATTGCTACCAAAAGGAACTCCTTCATGGCTTGCACCTATAATAATTATTATTAAGTTGTTTGCTTACTTAGTAAGACCAATTAGCCTATCAATAAGGCTCGCAGCAAATATGATTGCGGGTCATACAATCATCAAAGTGATAGCAGGGTTTGTCGTAAATATGAACGTATTTCTCACTCCTGCGCCGTTTTTGTTCATAATTGCATTAATAGGGTTTGAAGTATTTGTTGCAGTTTTACAAGCTTATATATTTACTATATTAACATGTGTATATTTGTCAGATGCAGTAAAGTAATTGACTTCCTTGCAGAATATTTTACAATTATATTATAAGGAAACAGTTAAAGGTAATATATGGATTTAGTAGCTTTAAAGTTTATAGCAATTGGTTTAGTTGCATTTGGAATGCTCGGTGCTGGTTTAGGTATAGCTAATATCTTTTCTGCTATGCTAAATGGGATTGCGAGGAACCCTGAATCGGAAGGTAAAATGAAAACTTATGTTTATATTGGTGCTGCTATGGTTGAAATCATGGGATTGCTTGCGTTTTTACTTGCAGTATTGTTAATATTTGTTGCTTAACATATGCCGCAGCTTGATGTTTCAACTTTCTTTTCTCAAGTTTTTTGGTTTTTAATTTTTTTCTCTTCACTTTTTTTCGTAGTAAGTTGTTTATTTTTACCAAAGTTGGATGAAATAATAAGCACTAGAAGTAAAGAAGTATTGGGTTCTTTTAATAGTTCTGTTCATCTTTTAAGACTCACGGAAGATCAGATTGCCAAGTATAATGCCGCTTTAAGCCAAGCTGGAATACAGGCAAAAAAAATCATAGATGATGCACTTGCTCAGGTAGAAGAAATGAGAGCTAATGTTAAGAATATATTAGAAGAGGAAGACAAAAAAATGAGCAAGCTTATTGAAGAAAAAGTAGCAAAATTTAAATTTGAGTACACTAGTGAGTTAAAACAAATGGCTACTAGTATTGCTTTAATTTATTATACTAAATTGACCAATTCTGAAATAGAAGAGGAATTTGTTGCTAACTTGGTGTCTAAAGAGTTTTAGGAGTTTTTATGTCTGCATCACTGATTATCGGTCTTGCTTTCTTGGTAGGTTTTGTTCTTTCGTATAAATTGCTGAAGAAAGTGATAAAAAATGCGCTTAACAATAAGCGTAACAAAAGCAAATTTTCAAGTGAAGAAACTGAAAAATTCAGGAAAGATATGTTGGAGTATTACAAAAAATCTTCTGAAAAATACAAAAAATTAGATGCAGAAGTTAATCAAATGATGAATGAAGCACTTGATAAGGCTAATAGTATCATTAAGCACAATAGACAGCAGTTAGATCAGACATTAGATGACAATGCCCATTCTAACTTGAAGAAAGTCACTGACCAAGTTGAAAAAGCTCTTGGAGATTTACAAGCTAACACAGCGAGTATAGCTGCTGATGCTGTAAAAAAAATAATGCATGAACGTAAAGATGATAAGCGTAGTAGCGAGGTCATATCTTCATTTTCACGTGACTTAAATAAAAAATTGCATTAGGTTTAATGCCTATACTTCAAGCTGATAATGTAGAAAAAATTAAGTTTGATTCTAGTTTGTGCAAAGAGCAAGAGAAACTTTTTTACTATAAATTTAATATAATTCCTTGGCAAAAATTAAATGATACTACTTTTTTTATGGTTGAAGACATAAGCCAAGATGTCAACCGTTGGGTCGAAGCTCATTACGGTATTGACTATGTATTAATAAAAGTGGATAGCGAACAGATTTTAAATCTTCTTAACTCGCACTTTGGTATTTCAGAATTTGCAAGCAACTACTTATATTACAAGAATCCTAATTTTTCAGCCAAAAGCATTAAACTAAGCTCAATATTTTTTGCTTCTTTCTTTATTGTAACTTCAATTTTAACACTAACAGAGAAATATACATATTTTGCTTTGATGTTGATATTTATAATCGGATGTTCTAGTTATTTATTCAAGTTTTTAGCTACAGTTTTTAGCTTATGTGAAACCTCTAATCAAAAAGTGGATTATAGTAAGCTGAATGAACCTATATATACTATTTTACTGCCTGTATTTGAAGAAAGTGCAGTAATAGGGCAATTAATTGAAAGCGTTAAAAGTTTGGATTATCCAAAGTCGAAATTAGATGTAAAGCTTCTGGTAGAAAGTGATGACCAAGAAACGCTGGCAGCTATAGAAAAGTATACTTTACCGCAGTATTTTGAAGTAATAAAAGTGCCTCACTCTTTGCCTAAAACAAAAGCCAAGTCATGCAATTATGCTATAAGCTTTGCTAGAGGAAAGTATGCAGTAATATATGATGCAGATGACAAGCCTGATCCATTGCAGTTAAAAAAAGCACTAATTGAATTTAATAAGGGCGACGATAAGCTTGCCTGTGTACAAGCGAAATTAAATTACTATAATTGTGATTATAATTTTCTCACAAAATCCTTTTCTCTGGAGTATATGAACTGGTTTCAATACTTATTGCCTGGATTCCAAAAAATGAACATGCCGATACCTTTAGGTGGTAGCAGTAATCATTTTTCAGTAAAAATTCTAAGAAAAATGTTTTTCTGGGATGCTTATAGTGTTACCGAAGATGCTGATCTCGGCTTGAGACTTGCGCAAATGGGATATAAAACTAGAATTATTGATTCAGAAACGTTGGAAGAGTCACCAATTACTGTGCTTGCTTGGATTAAGCAAAGAGCGCGTTGGATCAAAGGCTATATGCAAACTTATATTGTTCATTTAAAAAATATAAAGTCACTTTATAAACACACTGGATTTAAGGGAATTTTGCTATTGAATCTTTTTGTTGGCTCTGCAGCTTTTATATTTTTTACTACTCCATTTTTACTGCTTTCATTGATATTAACTAAAGTTTTAAATGAATTATTTTTGTACTACTTTGTAGTGGTATACATTATTAACTTGATTCTTTTGATGATAGCTGTCAAACAGCAAAAGATGCCTTTTTATTTTTATATAGTATCGATATTTTTTCCGATCTATAGTCTGCTACATAGTGTTGCAGCTTTTCTTGCCTTGTGGGAATTTATTCTTTACCCTGAGCGATGGAACAAAACTAAACATGGTTTATGGAAGCAAAACCTGTAGCTATTTGGCTTTTTCTCTGCTCGGTCATGGTAATTCTCATGGTGGGGATTGGTGGATTTACCAGACTTACAAGAGCGGGATTGTCAATCACAGAGTGGAAACCCATCACTGGAACACTACCACCACTGAGTGGACAAGATTGGCTACAAGAAAAATTAAAATATGAAGCTACACCTGAGTATAAAGCATTCAACTATGGTATGGGTATGGAGGAATTTCAGGCTATATACTTAATAGAATATGTACATAGATTGGTTGCAAGGCTGACAGGTTTAGTTTTTATCCTGCCATTTATATATTTTACATTAAGAAGAAAAATATCTAAAAAGGTAGCAATAAGGCTATTTATAGCATTATTATTTGGAGCTTTACAAGCTTTTGCTGGTTGGTATATGGTTAAAAGTGGCTTGGTAACCAAGCCTCATGTTAGCCACTATAGGCTCGCACTTCACTTATTATTAGCATTAATTATCTTTGCATTATTGTCATATCAATTTTTTGATTATCAGCCAGCGTCACGCACGCAACTGCACGAACATTGCAATATAAGAGTAATTTTCACCAAGGAAGATGTCATCCCAGTGCCCAGACACTGGGATCCAGAAAACTTAACTTTAAATAAGTGGCTGCATAGTAAAAGCTGGATTCCAGTGTCAGCTACTTTCATGACACCATTTGCTGTGCAATTTACCTTCAAAAGTAAGCGTTCGTACAGTTGTGCGTCTGCTACTTGGATGACAGGATTTCAATCTACTAACAGTAGTATATATTACACAATACTTATTCTGATTCTAGTTACTATACAAATAATTTTCGGTGCATTTGTTGCAGGATTAAATGCTGGTCTAATTTACAATACCTTTCCACTAATGGACGGACAAATCGTTCCAGAAGATTTATTTTTCTTACACCCTATATGGCTGAATATCTTTGAGAACAGAGCGACAGTGCAATTTATACATCGAGCACTGGCATTGCTAATACTAGCTTTGGTAGTAATACTCACAGTAAAAAATGCTAGCGTAAAACCGGTATATATTATGCTGCTCTCCGTTATCATTCAGATCATTTTAGGTGTAATTACTCTATTATTGCACATACCAATAGCCATTGCCATAGCTCATCAAGTGTTTTCATTTATCTTGTTTGGGTCAAGTTTATACTTCTTGTGTTATTTAAGAAAGCAGACTACATCACCTATCTGCACATTTTTTCCTTCTTGAACAGGAATATTTTTTATCACCATTGCTGCTTCAGCACATATAATATTTTCCATTTTCATTGCCTCCACCACAAATAAAGGTTGTCCTATTTCTACCTGATCTCCTACATTTACGTGTAATTTAACTAATAAACCAGATATTGGAGATTTTATGGCATCTGCTGAAATCCCTTCTGTTTCATTGTTTAGCATTAACTTACTTAATTCAGCTACATGAGGCTTAAATATACAACACTCAGCTTTCATGCCTGCATGTCTTATGAAGTATTTGCTGCCTTGTTTTTCTACTTTAAGTGTTATATCGGTATCATCGTTAATCGTGATGTTTAGCAACCTATAACTTGATTTCCATTTGCCTACTACAGAGTATGTATTGTGGTTATATACTGTTGTTAATATATTATCTTGGTACTTTGCGTCTACAGAGTACTTATTGTCATTTATTACAACTACAAGCGTTTCATTCACTGCTTTATGATGGTACTTTTCTTCGTTTTCTAAATAAACATATAACGAAACAAAAATAAATACTTTTATATATTCTTCTGTAACAAAATCTCCATGAAACCCACTGGGATAATGGTCTGGAATGAATCTTGTGTGAAGCTTTGCTGCAACAAAATTTGGATGATGAAAGATGGATTCTAGAAATTCTATATTATTTGTTACTCCTTCTATATAGCATTCAGATAACGCTTTTTGCATTCTGCTGATTGCTTCTGTTCTATCTTTTCCATATGTTATAACTTTTGCAATCATTGAGTCATAGAACGTGCTAATTTCTGAACCTGCAGCAACTCCATCGTCTATTCTTACATAATCATTTCCACCTGGTTTATCGTAATATTTTATTCTTCCGCTGGAAGGGAAAAATTTCTTCGATGGGTCTTCAGCGCAAATTCTACTTTCTATTGCAGAACCAGTAAGTTTAATATCATCCTGATTGAATCTCAATTTCTCTCCACAGGAAGTTCTAATCATTTCTTCTACTATGTCTATTCCAGTTATAAATTCTGTTACTGGATGCTCAACTTGCAATCTCGTATTTACCTCAAGAAAATAGAAGTTTTGGTCTTTATCTACAACAAACTCAACAGTGCCTGCTGAAAAATAACCAACTTGTTTTGCTAGGGAAACGCATTGGGCATACATTTTTTGTCTTATTTTTTCACTAATAAATGGACTTGGCGTTTCTTCCATTATTTTCTGGTTATTCCTTTGTATCGAGCATTCTCTTTCTCCAAGACACACTATATTACCATATTTATCTGCTATGATTTGTATTTCAATATGTCTTGGTAACTCTATATATTTCTCTATAAAGATACTGCCATCTTTAAAACTTTTCTCTGCTTCATTTGTTGCTGATGTGAACGCTAGTTCAATTTCTTTTTTGGAATTTACAATTCGCATTCCTTTGCCACCACCGCCTGATGCAGCTTTAAGCATAACCGGAAAGCCAATTTCTTCAGCAACTTGAGCTGCGTGGGCAGCATCGCTGATCTTACCCATATATCCTGGCACTACATTCACTCCAGCTTTTTTTGCAGCTTCTTTTGCTGTGATTTTATTAGCTGTAGCTTCTATTGTTTCTGCACTGGGACCGATGAAGTCTATATTGTGTTTTTGCAGAGCGCGTGGAAAATCTGGATTTTCTGCTAAAAAACCATAGCCAGGATGAACTGCCTCAGCACCTGTTTCAACTGCTACTTCACATATTTTTTCAATGTTTAAATAACTGAGACAAGAAGGCGAAGGGCCGATATGTCTTGACTCATCTGCTTGTCTTACATGCACAGAATTTATATCCGCATCCGAATATACGCATACACAAGATATACCCATCCTACGAGCAGTTCTGATAATCCTGCAGGCAATTTCTCCTCTGTTTGCTATTAAAATCTTACTGTACTTTTTTTCCGTCATCTTATCAGTATACTTTCTTAAGTTAAGAAAGTAAATTATTGCTTGCAAGTAATTTCTAGCTTCGTTAAACAGCCAAACCTTCTTCAAATTGTATAACCTTAACATTAACTTCCGCTAAAGTGCTTTCGTTATACAAGGCATGTATCTCGCTACATGCTTTAACTGACAGGTATGTGACTCCACCAGAAGCTATTGCAACCATCGAGCTTAGTGCAAAAGTCTGAGAAGATAGATACAGAAAATATAAAGATAAACACAAGGCAGCAATACACGCTATAGCTCCTACTATATACAAACACAGGTGAAACTTCTGATTACATATAAAGCTGTCTTTCATGCCTGCAATTTGCTTAATTTCTTTCTGTTGTGCAGCATCTAAGTAATAAAGAGGAGTTTCCCTTTTCTTATTAAAAGCATGGTCTTTACTGCAGAGCGCATCTTTAATATGTTTTTTATTACATTTGAGTTCCTCTTTCAATCTGCTTACTTCTTTCCGATCTCCAGCTTCTTCTGCTTTTTCAATTTTTTTATTGGCCTCTTCCTCTAAGCACTGCATAACCTCTTTTACTGCAGGCAGCAAAATCCCACTCCTTGCTGCTTCATGAAATGGATTATTTCCATATTCATTATGCGCAGTTACAGAAGCAATGTTCTTCTTGCAAATGTCTACAAATTTATCTTTGTTTGGTATTCTTGCAGCTAGATGCAAGAGATTATCTGCCTGTACTATTTGTCTTGTTTTATCAAATGGGCCGGTGTAACGCCAACTGACATTAGCTTCATTAGCTGAGAGCAATTTTTTTATCTCATCTGTAGATCCGATCATAACATACCTAACTATTAACCAACACTAAATTATACAACACGATTTATTAAAAATAAATAAAATTTAATCTCTCAGAGTAAGAAAATTCCACATTGTTGCAAGCATAAATTTTAGCTATCATCATTTACATTACTGTAATAGACAAATATGCCAGACGTAGTCACTAGATTCGCTCCATCACCAACAGGGTTTTTGCACATTGGAGGGGCTCGTACTGCTTTATTTAATTGGCTCTATGCAAAGCATCATGGTGGCAGGTTTTTGCTAAGGATTGAGGACACCGACAGAAAACGTTCAACACAGGAAGCAATTGATGCGATAATAGAAGGGCTAAAATGGCTCGGTGTGAGCTATGATGGGGAAATAGTGTATCAGTCAAAAAGAATAGAGCGGCATAAAGAAGTAGCAAACCTTTTAGTTGAGAAGGGTAGGGCGTATCACTGTTATTGCCCTGAGGATGAAGTTGCAGAAAAGAAAATAAAAGCAAGAGAAGAGGGCAAGATATATAAGCATAAATGTACTACAAAACCTCCTTCTTGTCATCCCAGTACTCGACACTGGGATCCAGAAAAAAATATGTGGTCACGCGCTGGAATGACATCGGGTGTGAGGTCAGTTGTCCGCTTTAAAGTGCCAGATTCGCAAGAGATCGTTATTGATGATAAAATATACGGCCAAATCAAAGTAAATAGCAACCAGCTTGATGATATAGTGATCTTACGCTCTGACAACACTCCAACATATATTTTTGCCGTAGTAGTTGACGATCATGATGCTGGAATAACTGATATAATACGTGGTTCTGACCATCTCACTAATACTTTTAAGCAATTGCTAATATACCAGGCTCTTGATTTTGATGTTCCACGTTTTGCGCATGTGCCGCTTATTCACGGGGAAGATGGGAATAAGCTATCCAAAAGGCATGGTGCCACAAGCGTTTGCGATTATGAAAAGATGGGAATATTACCCGAAGCGATGCGTAATTACTTGCTGAGGCTTGGTTGGAGCCACGGCAACGATGAGATTATTAGCGATGAGCAAGCGATAGAGTGGTTCAATTTAGAAAGCATTGGTCGTTCACCTGCGCGGCTCGATTTTAAAAAATTGGAGCATTTGAATAACCATTATATTAACAACATGAGCAATGAAGATATTCTGGCTCTAATACTTGGAGAAAATACTCTAACTGACAAAAAAAAGAACTATTTATTACAGGGGCTAACGGAACTAAAAAAAAGAGCAAACTACCTTACCGAACTGCTGGATTTAGCAAAGTTTTATATTCAAGATCCGCCACTTGATTTAAGTGAAGAGGCTGAGCAAATTGTCAAATCTAACCTCGATATAATCAAGTTACTTGCATCATTTTTCTCAAATATCGGTGATGAAAATTGGAACAAGGGTTTTTTATCTTCTCAGATCAAGGAATTTTCAAAGTTACATGATATGAAAATAAGCGATGTATACCACTCATTACGCGCCCCTATAACTGGAATAATGGATGCACCTGGAATCATTGATATAATGGTGATTCTTGGTAAAGATGAGTGTATAAAAAGGTTGCAAGCAATTTAAATGAAATAAGAAAATTCCTTGACAAACCCCGCCAGCCCCCTTATCATGGTACTGAAGGTATTCATTTATCTTCAATCTGTGCAGATTAAACGACAACAGTATTACGTGATTGGCGTTTTATTTTTAATTTTTTGCACTATGTCCACCTTATGTCTTCACAACATTTCTGGCCATACAAGCTGAAACGCGCTGTTTAAGACAGTATAGAACGCCGATTTGCAGGATTAGAGAGTGACAACTAGCTAACACGGGATATCTTTTGCCTTTTTTTCATTTAGTGAATTTCTTAATATTTATGGCTAAAGTAACTTAGGTTCACCGACAATCGTCATACCGCAGCGGGATCTAGAGATACCGCGGCGGTATGACGGTTAAGTAGGGTGTCATTCCAGTGCCCCCTATGGTGTCATCCCAGTCTGGGATCTAGTCTTTATTATGCAGCCACTTATTTAAAGTTAAGTTTCCTGGATCCAAGTAGTCAAGGCACTGGGATGACAGGAGAAGGAAGCACTGCCGTCTTGCCAGTGTCGGCTACTTGGATGACACCTTGACGATTAGTCATCCCGCTACTTGTTAGCGGCTAAGAGATACCGCGGCGGTATGACGGTTCTCGGCGGTATGACGGTTAAGTAGGGTGTCATCCCAGTGCTTGACACTGGGATCTAATTTTTTATGCAAAATTATTATATTTATATAATTGCAAATAGATACAATTTGAAATAATTTATACTATGAAGTTACGAAATGAGATCCCAGTGTCACGCACTGGGATGACAGGGGAGGGGCTACTTGGATGACAGAAGAGGGCACTGCCGTCATAAAGGAACCAGTGTCGTATCTGTTCAGGCAATGGCGTCAACTTAAGGAAAAATATCGGTGATAGTGTATAAAAATTCTCTCTAAAATTTTTACCATTAAATTACCCAAAAGCTGCAATAAATAGCACTTTTGTTGCTGTTTTATTTCAACAAAGAAGTCTAAAATGTGTCCTTTTTAGGTAAAACATGCAAAAAGGAAAAAATTTTATTCTACAAATTAAAAATATAATATACTCGAAAGCTTTTCAGAGAATCCATTGTGTTGGAAAGAACAGTTTCACGCGAACAAGAAAACTCCCTTTTACGACAGTATTTTCTATGATTTTAAAGTTAGTTAAAAAAAGTTTGGGAATAGAATGTGAACTTATGGAGCCATTGACATGTACCCTCAAAGCAAGCTTTTTCTAAAGCAAGGTATAAATACAGGTTTTAAAGAGTTATTGGAGCTAAGCATCCAAACAGCTTATCAAGATGAATCTGAGCTGGAGAGGCTATAGACTTATTGCAGCAGATGGTTCTGGTATGAGATTACCCAGCTCTGAGGAAATTGTATCCGAGTTTGGCCGCTTTAAACCAAATGGAACAACAGGCACAATGCCACCATTGGCAAGAGTTTCTTTGTTTGTTGATTTATGTACTTCACTGATTTGCAGTGCTCGCCTTGCGGCTTGGGAACAAACGTTGGCGGAAGAGCAATTACCCGAAGTTATCACTCAAATGCGTTCATTAAATCAAAAGAAATTATTATTTATCTATGATCGTGGTTATCCTTCAGTAAAATTCATTCAGCAGCATGATGATTTGGAAGTAGATTTTATTTTTCGCTTGCAAAAAAGAAATTATAGCAAGCTATGGGAACGAATTGCATCTGGCGAATCAGATTTTGATTTTATATTAGAAAATGAAAAGCTAAAAAATAAAATGAAAGGACAGAAAGTAAGAGCTGACATTAGCTAACGGAGAAACAGAGGTATTAGTTACTTCACTTTTTGATCGAGAAAAATTTACTTTGGAAGATATCAGTAAAGCTTATGTATTAAGGTGGCACATAGAAGAGTGCTACAAACGACTCAAAGTAGGAGCAGAGTTAGAGAATTTTTCTGGGGTAAATTTAGAGGCTGTATTACAAGAATTTTGGGCAAACTTGGTCATGTGCAATATATTATCGCTTCATATGTGTGATGCACAAGGGCCTTGGAACCCAGATCAAATTGCCGAGTACCGTTTAAATTTTTCAGTTTTATTTGGTGTGATGAGACAGAAACTTTATCAAGTGCTCGTTGCGCCAAAAGATTTTCAAGCCCTTTTTAAGTATACGCGCCAAAGTTAAGATCCGACCGGGAAGATTGTATAGCCGCAATAAAGTAGATAAGCCCAAACGCCATCATGTCTTTAGGAGAGTTTGCTAATGTATGCTCTTAGAACCTGTTAAGGATCTCGAAAATATGAGGTAAAGTAGGCATAGTTAAGAAAGAGGTATATCTATGCAAAAAAGCTATCCAAGCGATATAAGTCAAGAACAATTTGAAAAAATCAGACCAATACTGGAGAGTAGCAGAAAGAAAACAAAACCAAGGAAACTTGATTTGTATGATGTATTTTGTGCAGTGCTATATATCCTAAAAAGCGCCTGCCAGTGGAGAATGCTGCCAAAAGATTTTCCAAGGTGGGAGAACGTGTATTACTATTTTCAAATGTGGAATAAAAAGAATGGAGCAGAACCAAGCTTGCTGGAAGTAGTCTTAAAAAAAATTAGTTGGAGAGGTTCGTATCAGCAATGGTCGGAAAGAGAAAACCAGTTTCTGTATAATTGATGCACAAAGTGTTAAAAACACAGATACTGCTGAAAAAAAGGGCTATGATGCAGGTAAAAAGATTTCAGGCATAAAGCGTCATATTGCAGTTGATACGCAAGGCTTGCCACATGCAATTCATATAACAACGGCAGAAGTAACTGATCGTAGCAGTGCTGTGGAAATGGTGGAAAAGGCTGAAGAAAACCTCTCTGAAGTTAAAAATATACTGGTTGATGCTGGCTATACAGGAGAAAATTTTGCAACTCAAATAAAAGCTACTATTGGTGCAACTGTTGAGGTAATAAAGCGAAGTGAATTACACTCTTTCGTTGTATTGCCAAAGAGATGGGTTGTTGAGCGTTCTTTTGCTTGGTTGGAAAAATGTAGGCGTTTGTGGAAAAATTGCGAGCGGAAACTCAACACTAGCTTACAGATGGTTGTTCTCTCCTTCATTTCTCTCTTATTACGAAGATTTTAAACAGGTTCTTAAGTTGACGCCATTGTCCGTTCAGGGGTGTGGTTTAAGAAACAATAGATAGGAGATTGTGAAAGGGATTAAGGTTCTTTTGTTTCCAAGTCAGGTATAACGAGATTATCCGCTCAAGAAACATGTTTCCTCGTATTGACTGTGTAAAATACGAATTCTTACGATAGACAACATAATGCCGTATCTGTCGTTCAGCATGGTTATTCGTTAATGGAATATTCCCTGGGTCATCCAAAAATGTCCACATCATTGGCTCGGATTTTATAATACCCTTTACCGTTCGTGAAGCTCCTTTTGCTTCAAGTATATAAGATATTTTTATCATGCAGTACTGCTTCGTAATTCTTTAGCTTGTTTAGTGAACTTTGAAACACTAATTTCATTTTCTGACAAAGCGTTTTTTAATGCAAACAATCCATTAGCTGCATCTTTTAAACAATGGCCAAGTCTCATTACTTCACTATTCCAACTATTAGATAACTTCTCGAAATTTCTCAATAAGTGAGCCCAACAAATTTGTCGTTTTTCATCACTGAAGTGGTTGTAAACTGCATATCTGTCGGTAATTACCAGGTTTTTGTAATCACAAAATGCACTATTCTTTAAAAATTTCATTCCTCTTGAACTTCATAAGACTTGCTTTATTGTTGGCAAACACCATCCCAATTTGCCTTTGTTGTAGTGACTGGTTTCATCAATATGTAAAATTTCGCTTGCTTTCATTTCTTCCTCTATTTGTTCATAGGCTTCTTTACATTTTGACGAAACCCTTGCTTCACTATTGGACACACTACCAACACTTATACTCATGTTAAAGATGTCTTTCATAATATTCGCTATTTCTCGCTTTGAATTCTTAGAACCTGTTCATAATCTTTTAAGGAGTAAAGAAGTGAAAGCAAGAACGACCATTTGTAAGCTAGTGTTGAGTTTCCGCTCGCAATTTTTCCACAAACGCCTACATTTTTCCAACCAAGCAAAAGAGCGCTCAACAACCCATCTCTTTGGCAGTACAACAAAGGTGTGTAATTCACTTCGCTTTATTACTTCGACCGTCGAACCAATAGTTGCTTTTATTTGTGTTGCAAAATTTTCTCCAGTGTAGCCTGCATCAACAAGTATATTTTTAACTTCAGAGAGTTTTTCTTTAGCATTTTCGACCATTTTCATGGCACTGCTGCGGTCGGTTGCTTCTGCCGTTGTTACATAAATCGCGTGTGGTAAACCTTGTGTATCTACTGCAATATGGCGCTTTATTCCTGAAATTTTTTTACCTGCATCGTAGCCCTTATTTTCAGCAGTATCTGCATTTTTTACGCTCTGAGCATCAATTATACAAAAACTAGTTCTTTCTTTCCGACCATTGCTGATACGTGTCTCTCCAACTAATTTTTTTTAATACACGCTCCAAAGTACTTTCTGTATCTTCGCTTGGTTTTTCACTCCATTTTTTAAAATATTCGTAACAACTTCGCCATTTTGGAAAATCTTTTGGCAGCATTCTCCACTGACAGGCACTTTTTAGGACGTACAGCACTGCACAAAATACATCATACAACCCCAGTTATGGATTAACCAACGAAGTAAAGCTGAGAAATACAGGGCTTTTTCGATTGCATTGAATAAGAAATGAGGGTAGAAAAAATATGTACCAAGAAATTTACTGTGGATCTATGCCGAGTGTGCTCAAGTTCAAATTTGTTTTTTAGGCAGCCAAAAACCGTTTCAACAATCGATCTTTTCCCTAGTAAAATCTTCTCTTTCAGCGAAATCAGTGCATTTTTCATACCTTTTTTCACTTTAGTGACGAGTTTTAGACCTC
The DNA here is from genome assembly GCF_936270435.1 of Wolbachia endosymbiont of Oedothorax gibbosus. Classification (NCBI taxonomy): domain Bacteria; kingdom Pseudomonadati; phylum Pseudomonadota; class Alphaproteobacteria; order Rickettsiales; family Anaplasmataceae; genus Wolbachia; species Wolbachia endosymbiont of Oedothorax gibbosus. Next base: position 1,233,201 of record NZ_OW370567.1, on the reverse strand, counting down.
TATCGAATAGTTTCTCAAAGAGCTCTTTCTTTATATAGCCCTTATCTCCAAACAAAAGTCCAGTTAGTTTTTTGGTTAGAGTTGGTACAGGTTTTCTGTCATCGACGTTACCTCTGGTTAGCGTAACACCTTGAATTTCACCTATTTCATTGATTACTACATGTAATTTAAAACCAAAAAACCAGCCGTAAGTATTCTTTCCTAACTCTGCTAATCCTTTGAAAACCTTATTTCTTGAGATTCTTTTTCGATGGCATACTGCTATTGAAGTAGAATCTATGTAGGAAATCCCGGTCATTTTTGCTTGTTCACAAAACCATTGCAAAAGTAATGCTAAATACCACAAAACTCGCGGCTTTAAGGCAATAAATCTGTGATATGAAGGCAGCTTTGAAAACTCTGATCTATAGAATAACTGAAGATAACAAAGATAAAAAGCCTTGAAGTTTTTACATGGTGATTTATGGTATAATAGGATTATGGTTAGAATTTCTGAGTGCGCTATTTCTGGTACTCTGGTTGGTTTTTTGCCGTTTGATAAGAACCTATTTGCAAAATTATCATCTACCGCACGACAAAAATCCTCGACGCAACAGTACAGTTCTGTAATATCTTTCTTCATGTGTAACCTCTTATTATTACTAAAATACTCGAGTTTACCCTGTTTCCCTCTTCTTAGTTATACTTTTATCTATTTTCTAATCCATAACTGAGGTATACAAATCAAGTTTTCTTGGTTTTGTTTTCTTCCTACTACTCTCCAGAATTGATCTGATTTTTTCAAATTGTTCTCGACTTATGTCACTTGGGTATAAATTTCTCATATATCCTTATTCATATACATCATCTCATAGTTTATCACTTTTTTGAGATTATGAACAGGTTCTTATAAAACCCACTTAGTGCTGCAACTACTGACTTAACTCTAGGACCAAAGGTATCAGCCTTCTGGTAATTTGCTACTCCTTCTTTTTCCGCATTTACGACAGCGCCCATGCTCTAATTGATACTCAACTACGTAAGCTGGTAAATCAACTTTTTGATAGACATATGGTTTTTCTGATATTGTGATTTCTTCACCACACTCGCATCTATTTGGTAACTCTACCTTCACTACCTCATCTGCTTCCATTTTAGCTCGGCAATTTCCCTTATGTCCAACTTGACCACCTATCTTTCTATTACTTTCTGACTTATCTTCGAATGTATCTTTTTTTATTTTATATAGCTCTTTAGAAGTTGGTATTGATGAATTCCTTGAATTTAGACCAAGTTCTCTAATTGCACATAAGTCAACAATAATTTTTACACAAATCAAAATAGCATATTTCCTCCATAATCTTTAATAATTTTACATAGATTAAGTAGCATGCTTCCATGGTTCTCTCCGCGGTCTGATATGACAACAAATTTGTCAAGCCGCATTATACTTGTTAGGCGGAAGTGGACGGCAACATGTGTTTTCCGAAGTCTAAAAGCTTCACCCAACGGTCTTGCTTATCCCTTCCATCGGCATTGCTATCTTTACTCTACATAAAATTATATACTTTCTTGCATTTATTGATAACAAAACTCTGTTTTGCTAACCAACATCCGATGCATGATTACAGACAACTTCCGCGCTACAGCAATAATTGCTTTCTTCATACCCTTCTTTTTTGCAACCCCAGCTTTTCAATTTAAATGTCCTTTTACATCTTGTTAGTAAGGATTGTGCAGCTTCGTACAACATACTTCTACATTCCATGGGACCCATTTTTGATATACTACCATGTCGGTCAACTTCTCCAGAAGCATATTGCCTAGGTGTCAACCCCATATATGCTCCAACTGCATCAGATTTCTCAAACCTATGTGGATCATCTATTGTAGCTTTGAATGTCATTGCCACTATAATACCAACACCTGGAGCAGTAGTTAACAATTTGCAATCTTCATCTTTTTCGCCTTGTTCTGAAAGTATTTTGTCAAGCTTCCTTATTGATTCTTCCATTGTTTCCAAACTGCAAACTAATGCTTCTATTGAACTCCTACTGATTTCATCCAAATTATTTATTGCCTCTTGTATTCTTAAAACCCCAGTTGCGGATTAGAAGTCAGTGAAAAAGATAGGAAAATAGGGTAAACTCCGGAAACATATTATCAAAAAATAGAGAGGTTACCCATGAATAAAAATGTAACAGAATTATTTTGCTTTGTAGACGATTTTTGCAAGGCTATAAACAAAAATTTCGCAGAAAAACTCCTGCCAAACAGTAAAAAACCTACCAGAACGGCAGAGATTACGCATTCTGAAATTCTTACTATAATTTTACTTTATCAACAATCTAGATGTGAGGACTTTAAATCTTTCTATACATATTATTTGAAAGCACTATATGGATCTGAGTTTCAAAATTTGCCAACATATAGTAGATTTATTAGGCTAAAACCGAGGGTTTTATGGTATTTAGTGCTCTTGTTAAAGTGAGCAGTCAAAAGTGACCGGAATTTCGTACATAGATGCAACGTCTATCGCTGTTTGCCATCCAAAAAGAATCTCAAGAAACAAAGTTTTCAAAGGATTGGCGGAGCTTGGAAAGACTACATACGGCTGGTTTTTTGGTTTCAAATTGCATATGGTAATCAATGAAACTGGCGAAATTCAAGGAGTTACACTGACTAAAGGTAACGTTGACGACAGAAAACCAGTACCAAAATTAACTGAAAAACTGACCGGTCTTTTGTTTGGTGATAAGGGCTATATAAAGAAAGAGCTCTTTGCAAAACTCTTCGATAGAGCTCGTTACCAAAGTAAAAAAAGGTATGAAAAACACATTAATGCTGCTTGAAGAAAAGATTTTTTTAGGAAAAAGGTCGATTATTGAAACAGTTTTTGGCTACCTAAAAGACAGACTTGAGCTTGAGCATTCGAGGCATAGATCTTATATGTTGAAATTAAGTCTTTATAAGTATTAAGAAGTAGTAATATAAAGATGTATAGAGAAGAGGAACCGCCATAGATCTTGGTCATAAGGACCGTATTGGAGCAAGGTTCTCTTCTCTTAGGTTTTATACTGAAAGTTCCGAACAACTGATTGAGCTTTTAGGCTCGTATATAAGACTGGAAAATGCAGTATATGTTATTATTACGGAGGAATTATGAATTCATCAAACATTATTGCTGGCATTGATGTTAGCAAAAGTAAATTAGATATCCACATTCACCCATTTGGACATTATAAAACGTTTGAAAACAGTATACAAGCCATCGATAAAACACTAGACTTTTTACGTTTGCATAATGTAACCAAAGTTGGTCTTGAGGCAACCGGCGGATACGAAAAATTATGCGCATATACTTTACTAAGCAATGGTTTTGAGGTGTACGTCATTCAACCTAGATGGGTTAGAGACTATGCTAAAAGCCTTGGTATTACTACAAAAACTAGACTGCAGCACGTTATATTAATAACACAGATATGCGTGCTACTCCCTTAACAGTTGGTAATAGTAATATTGATTGCTTGAAACAAAAATTATCTCGTAGAAACCAGCTAGTAGAAATAGCAAAAATACAAAAAACCAACAGGTAACTGATACATCTATAATCAAGCAGATAGAAGATCTTCTTGCAATTTTACACAATCAAATAAAAACTTTAGAAGATGAAATGATTACATTTATCGATCAAAACCAAGACCTTGCAAAAAAATACATATCAATAACCAGTATACCAGGTATAAGTAAAATCACAGCCCTAACTTTGATCTGCTATTTACCTGAATTTGGAACTCTTCAAGAAAAACAAATATCTAGCCTTGTCGGACTTGCGCCTTTTAATCGAGATAGTGGTTTTAGTAGAGGAAAAAGGTGCATTCAGGGAGGTAGATCACAAATCAGGAAAGTTTTACACATGTGTATTCTCAGTGCACAAAAAGTTAATTCTTATATCAAACCTTTCTTTACTAGATTATATAATCAATATAAAAAGCCATATAAATTGCTTCCACTGCTGCTATGAGGAAATTGCTTATTCTTGCTAACTCTTTAGTCAGAGATGACAGGGTTTTTACTGAGGAATATAGTCCTAAGACTGCTTCTATATAGTAATAGCGTAGCTGTGAATAAGTACGCCCACACAAATCTTAAGTACTTATTCACAGCTACATCAATTTTCCTATTGACTTTTAACACAACTGCTCCAATAAATTTTTTGGTGCACATCTTTTCTACATTAGTTTCATATTCCATGAAGCCTGGAGAGTAGACCGGCGGAACTTCCCCACCAGTCTCTCGCAGAACTGTACGTAAAGTAGAGTAGGCAGCCAGCGAGTTACTATTAAGCACTTTTCCAACAGCCTCTCTCCGAACCACGCATGACCGTTTCCGTATCACGTGGCTCTCCAATAATCTAACGTTTTAAGGAATCACCATCATATTTCCCATATTGGATTTTCTTATGGCATTCATGACAAACAACAAGAGTTTTTCTCTGTCGTTCAATCATTCTTTTCTTCCATTCAGGTAGTTCAACATTACTCTTACTTCGTAGATCAGCAAGTTTACGTACATGGTGTACCTCAATCTGCTCTTGTGATTTACATAATTCACAAGTTTGTGCCAATAGTCTTTGCTCTATTTCACTACGCTTATTCCATATTGGTATAAGGTTATCACTTATGCTTACCCATTTATTCCATTTTAGCGACACAGCACCAAAGTGTGTAATTAATGGTATCTTTGATGGTAAACGATCTACTCTGATTTGGATGACTTTTCGTTTTTCACCTTCATCGTTTTCAATCATCGCACCAAATTTTCTATAAATTTTCCTGCAAGTTGTTTTGTATTTAGATGCTAAAGTCTTTACTAATGATACTTCCATCACATACTTCAGATAACTTAGTGTGTGAAGGTTGTAGGCCATTTTGTAGTATTGTACAATTCCTCGATATTCAGTTTGATACTGAGCAACAATACTGTAAGCTGTATCAATTGTACGTTGAGGTAAATGTATAGGCTTTCCACAACGCATATATTCAGAACACTTTTTCTGCTTTATATGGTGTGGTACACGTAAGCCAACACTACCGTTAATACACCGCTGTGTCCGATGATCATGTTTATCATCTGCATGCAAGACGTGTATTTCATAACCCAAAAAATTGGCTTTGCTATCACATGCGTGTGTAATAAGCGTTTTATCTTCATTAAGCATAAGTTTGAGCTCCTCATTGAGGAATCTAGCAATCTCATTTTTAATTTGTTCAGCTTCATTTTTTGGTCCTGCAAACCCTACCAGAACATCATCAGCATACCTAACATACCAAAGACGTCGATAATTTTGATCACAAGAGTCCTTAGATGGCATACTCTGCACTAATTGGCGCAGTTGCCTTACTTGCTCCCAATTCCCTTGTTTTCTCATCATCGATACTTGCTTGGTTAACCTTAAATATTTTGGGTTTGTCCTTCTTCGCTTACCTCGGTTATTTGCTGGTATTAATGTATGTTCCACATGTTTATCTAACCGATCGAGTAATATGTTACTCAGAATTGGACCAATAATAGAGCCCTGTGGTACTCCACTGTGACTCTTATTGTACTTCCAATTTTCCATATATCCTGCTTTTAGCAGTCGATTGATTAGTTGGATAAAACGGTTGTCTTGAAAGCTTTCACTCAGTATTTTTAACAATATGGTATGATCAATTGAGTCATAACATGCTCTGAGATCCCCTTCTATAAACCATTTTGTACCTCTGCCTTTTTGCGTTACTGCTTTTAATGCAGTATGGCATCCACGCTTTGGCCGGAATCCATGTGAACACTCACTAAATTTAGACTCATAATAGGCTTCCAATATTAATCGGATTACTTCTTGAAGTAACTTGTTTGACCATGTTGGCAATCCTAACGGCCTTCGTTTACCGCTCTTCTTTAAAATGTAGATACGTTTTACTGGTATCCATCGATATCGTTCATAGCGTAAATCCTCTATGATTTTATCAATTTTCTCCAAAGACATACCATTAACTGTTTCAGCAGTTACACCTTCTGTCATAGCACCTTTATTACGACAAAGTTTACCATACGCTTGAAGGTAAAGATCACGCTGATAAAGTAGGCGATATACGTTTTTAACCGGCAGATTTCTTTGTCCGCGTTCACGTATAATGTTAAGTATTGTTTCAGCTTTCCGCATCTTGCGTACCTCCCAATTTCAACATTCAATTATCTGTCACCCTTTGCCCTGTATGTGGCTCTCCCACATTCCCCGGTGGTTCGTTACTTCCACGACTACTACGATGACTCCGTAACCATAGAACTCGCGTTCCTTAGGTCATCCCATGTTCCGTCACTAAGAACTGTTCTAGATCAACTTAGGTTTTCCATTCATCCTCTTAAATAAGTTCACTACTTATCGTTCTACAGCCAGAATGTCGCACAAACGAAAGTTTAATCTGTGCTTACTGTAGACATGGGGTTTTAAATGTGATACCCATGGATGTGAAGTCCCACCCCTGAAGATTAGAATTCAAGCAGTTTAGCTTTAACCATATTGATCAGGTGTTGCAAGCCGTTATCTTACACATCTTCAGACAACTCTCGCTTTACATACATGCTCTTGTCCTCCTCCCCTTTCGGGTTAAAGTTAGTTGTTCACCTCGAGGCCATTTATTCTGAACCCCGCTTAGCTCTGCTAAGTATTTCTTAATGCGTGCCACGGCGCACCCTCTCGATTTATACAGCTCCCGTTATTCAGCCTTTTGATCCCAATCCTAGTGTCCAGTGATAGAAAATATTTGGAGACCTCTTTCTCACTTTTGCTAGAAATTGCTTTGCTAGTCTTCCATGATTTCGAAGTTTCTTATATTTGGCTCTGACCCATCCTACTAGGTGCCACTCTACATTTCTGAGAGATGGATACATCTCTGATTTATAAAACCTGCCATAGTACTGATACCAGCCTCGGACTATAGGATTTATTTTCTTTGATATTTTCTCTAGTGTTGTATATGTTTGCCTACGTATTTTCCATGACCTTATGGTTTGGTTGATCTTCTTCTTGGCTTTGTTGCTAATTGCAGGTAGAAATGAGACAAAATAGTTTCCTATTTTATTGTTCTTTGCCAGTCTAGGTCTGAACGTGTAACCCAGAAAGTCAAAGCTCTGTATTGGAAACTCATCTCTCCTATTGTCATCCTTACAGTACACTATTTGTGTCTTTTCAGGATGTAATTTTAGCTTAAACTCAGCCAATCTTTCTTCGATCTTGTCTTTTATGAATTTTGCCTGTCTCTGGGTTTTACAGTGCACCATTGCATCATCTACATATCTCTCAAATGGTATTGTTGGGTAGTTTTGCCTCATCCACATATCAAATGCATGATGCATAAATATGTTAGAAATGATTGGGCTTACAGAACCTCCTTGTGGAACTCCCTTATTCCTAACTACCTTACTGCCATCTGCTAGTTGAATCGGGGCTTTCATCCACCTTTCCACGTACAGTATGACCCACTTGCAATCTGTATGCTTCTTGATAGTTTGCAGTGCTAACACATGATCCAGATTGTCGAAAAATCCAGAAATATCAAGATCTATCGTCCAATCACTTCTCCAACATCTCTTACACGCTGTACTTACCGCATCCAGTGCAGACTTGTTTGGTCTATAACCATACGAATCTTCGTGAAATTCCTGCTCTACTAACGGTTCGAGATACATAGTAGCTGCTGTTTGCCCTATCCTGTCGAATACTGAAGGAACACATAAAGTTCTTTGTCCTCCTGTATCTTTTGGTATCGCAACAGCTTTTACTGGTTCTGGAAAATAACTTCCGGATGACATCCGATTCCACAGTTTGTATAGATTATCTTTTAGATTTTCTTCAAACTTTGTTATCGAGACCTCATCTACACCTGCCGCACCTCTGTTTTTGGATACTTGTTTATAAGCTTTCCAAATCAGTTGCTTTGGTATGTCAAAAGATTTTGTTTTATTCATTAACTCTTCCCTTTCGGTTGATAAATAATTAAAACTAAATAACTCAGCCCCTTCGCTCCATTTCCATTACAAAAACTTCTTCACTACTACGAGCTAATCCGCCCCTGTTTTTCGCATCAGTACTCTCTTCCTTAGAGTTCAGCTCCTTGGACTTCTCCCTTATCATCGAAACGACAGGTTCCCATAGTTCCACACAATAGCCTGAAATAGGTTCATGCCACCTATATGCCGGATGCCACCTACCCAGTAGACAAGTTCCCGATAGGCTTATCCCAAGTTACTTTTTCTCCCCTGGTTTTGACATCATCGCATTACCTTTCGACGTGTAATCAGTGGTTCACTTGCGTTCATCTCTCTATTTCACACATGACGCATAATTACGCCTTTTCCATAACGCTCACTACCTTGGCTCTTTACCAAAGCAGCTTATGGTTGTTTGAAGCCTGCTCTTGTAAACCGGCTCCGAGGGGCCCACCCTCATCTATTGTGCAGCTTTCGCACTTAGTTTGCTCTTTCCTGAACATTCCTTGTGTCTCTACGGCACACAAAAAGCCCTGTATTTCTAGATTTTACTATATTGATTAATCCGCAACTGGGGTTTAAAGCAAAAGTTTCAAATTTTGATCCTTTACCAAGCTTTATTCCATGTATCTTCAATAACCCTCTTATTGTTCCGACAATTTGCTGTTTGCTGCATATTATAGTACTTTTCATAATAGTCCAAATAAGGTAAAATAAGGATTTGTAGTAGTGAAGGTAGGTATGCCAGCAGCATATAGTTATGACTTAAGGAAAAAAGCAATGGAAGCTCTAGACGAGGGAGAAAGCAGAGAAACAGTGGCAGCAAGATTTAAAATTGGACGAACTACTTTGTGGGAGTGGCAGCAAAGAAGAAAAGAAACAGGTGACTTTCAATCAAAAAAACTTGGAAATGGAGGTTACAATCACAAAATTACCGACTGGGATGCCTTTGCTAAATTTGCCAGAGAAAACGGAGGAAAGACTCTATTGGAAATGGCTAAACTTTGGAGCAACGTTAGTATCCAAACTATCCACCGAGCCCTGAAAAAAATTGGATTTACACGCAAAAAAAGACCTATGGGTACAAGGAAAGAAGCGAAGAAAAACGTGCTAAATTCTTGAAAATTATAGCAACAAAAGAACCTAAAAACTTAGTGTATATAGATGAGTCTGGCATTGACAACACTGAAGACTACCCCTATGGATATTGTCAGAAGGGACAGCGGTTTTATGCCCTAAAATCTGGGAAGAAAACTCAACGAATCAGTATGATTGCAGCTTTAAGTGAAAGAAAAATAGTTGCTCCATTAACCTTTGAAGGCCACTGTAATATGGATATTTTTAATGGATGGTTTGAGCAATTTTTGATACCGACCTTGGAACCTGGACAAACTGTCATTCTTGACAATGCTACTTTTCATAAGTCTGATAAGATCATTAAGCTTGCTAAAGGGATTGGTGCAGAAATTTTGTATCTGCCACCGTATTCTCCAGATTTTAACAAAATTGAACATCATTGGTTTGCTATAAAAAACAGAGTCAGGAAAAACATTCCTCTATTCAAGTCTTTTCGTCATGCTGTTGATTCTGCCTTTCTATGATCTGTTCGGATTATTATGAGAAGTGCTATAACTGCCTTCTACTTCCAAGTACTACTTTCATTTGACAAGATTCATCTGATTTTACTAACACTTCTTTGTATAGCCCAACTCTCATCATTTGAGCTATACCTCTTGCGTCATTTTTATCATTCTTATTGATTCTTGCAGACAACGCTGCTGCCATATGCCTTGCATCCACACAAATTACTGGCAATCCAAAACTCCTTATACCAACTCCCCTTACTAAGTGAACAAATAAGAGACATTGCAAACTTGTTTAATTGTAGCAGGGGAAAGATCGACAATAAATTTGCACAAAACATCCTCAAGTAGGCCGATAGTATCGTAGATTTTATTGCGCAAAATATTGTGTTTTATGTATAACCAAAACCTCTCAACGGGATTGAGCTCTGGTGAGTATGGTGGCAAATAAATTATGGTGATATTTTGTGGTACTTTTAAGCTTTTTCCAACTAGCACAATCCATAATTAAAAAGGCCTCTTGAGACTCCAAATCTTTCGACATTTGCTCCAAAAATATGTTCATACAATCAGTGTTTACGTTTGGTGCAAATAGGCTGAAATCTTCTCCACTTCTGGGTTTACAGCACTATAAAGATAGAAATTTTCTCTACCTATTTTCACCTTTACCTGCGTTCTCATACCTTTTTTAAACCATCCATGTCCAACTTTTGAATGCGTTCCAAATCGAGATTCATCGAAGAAAAATACCTCTTTTTGAGGATATGAATTTACTTTCTCATTGAGATTTTTTTTTGAATTCTTCCTGTTTTTTTGGATCTTGTTTATGGTGCATTGGTCGTGGTGTTATGTAGATCTTTTGCATCTCGCTGTGAACTGTAGATTTGCTGATATTTAAGCCAAATTCTTCTAATATCTTCACTTTTACTTCTTTAATAGTAATGTTCGGATTTTCTTCTATCCACATCTCAATTTGCCCGCGTTGACTCTGATTTAGTATACTTTTTCTACGGCGCTCAGGCGGCGCAAACAGTTTTTCTATCCTTCCAAATTTTAGGTCATTCAGTCAATGCGGTTCTCGAGATTTTACACACTCTTGCTACCTCCGATATACTGTGCTTTTTGGCTGCTATTACGGCTTGTAATTTCTTTGAAACATATGCATTATTCCTTACTTTTTTCAACATTTCCTTTGCTAAATCCACAACTTTTTCGTCTAATAATTTTGATACCAATGCCATTCCAAAACTCCATCATTATACTGCCTTAGTATAACCTTCTCACTTCTATTGTCTATTTGTTTGTTATGTAATAGGAATTGGTATGACTTTCATTTTGACTGGCATATTTATCCTTAATCAGTTAAATCGTCATTTTATAATGAATTTAGTCAGTAGCCACCAGATTTTTTCAGTTGCTATGCAACAAAGCCCACTGGGATCCAGGATTTTGACTGTAAACAAGCATACTATACAACATTTTCAATGAAACTGCCAAAAACTGGATTCCAGCGTCACGCGCTGGAATGACACCTTCCGTATAAATATTTAAAAAATTTACCAAATAAAAAAAAGGCAAAAGAAACCCCATGGTTGGCTAATTATCTATATTAACTTTATAAATTGGCGTTTTTTACTCTCAACGCTCCAATTTAGCTACTTTTATAACAAAATTGTAAACATTAAGAAATTTACTAAGCAGAAAAAAGGCAAAAGAAACCCTGTTAGCCAGTTATTCACTATCTATTTTTTAAATTGGCGTTTTTTATTGTCTTAAATGCTTTAATAAGCGCATTTTAGCTTATGTGGGTAAAAACCCGAAAGTTTTATAAAGACATTGAGTTTTTTGTCGTTTTATCTGCACAGACTGAAGATAAATAAATAGCTTCAGTTTTATGATAAGAGGACTGGCAGAGTTTGTCAAGTAGTTTTGCATTTAATCCGTTTCTATGAGCTACTTGGATGACGAGGAAGGAGCACTTACATATTTGTGACAATCTCTTACCTCCTCTCAAACAGTTTTTCAATATCACTGAGTTTCATTTCTATATAAGTTGGTCTTCCATGGTTGCATTGCCCGGAATATGGTGTTTTTTCCATTTGCCTTAGCAGCTCATTCATTTCTTCTAACTTCATTTTCCTGCCTGCTCTAATTGATCCATGACAAGCAACAGTGGCCAATATTTTGTTCACTTTATCTTCTACTGGCAATGTATCTTCTATTTCGGTTAGTCTGTCAATTATGTTAATTAGCATCTCTTTTACATCTATTGCTCCCAAAATTGCAGGGATTTCTTTTACTATCACTTTATTCTCTGATTTGATTTCAATATCAAAACCCATTTCAAATAATTTATCTTGATAGATTTCAATCATCTCCATTCCGGCTTGATTTTTGATTTCAACCGTTTCAGGAAAAAGCAGTTTTTGTCTTTTTATACTTGATTTTTGTTTTAGGCATTCATATACTAGTCTTTCGTGGGCTGCATGCTGATCGACTATAATCAATTTGTCTCTTACCTCGGCAATAATGTAAGTATTATAGATCTGACAGCGTGCAAACCCGAGCGGGTGGCTCTCTATCAAATCAACTTGCTCTAACACCTTTTTTTCTAGAACCATAGTCTCCGCTTGTGATGGAAATTTCTGTATGCCGGTATAATTAAACGATTTTGACTGTTCTGATAAGCCTTTTGCTTTTTCATTTGGAGAGGCAAATTCTTTTATTAGTTGATTTTCAAAAGGACTTGGCCTTCTTTCATTTTGAACATTAGACTTATCAAAAGGATCTGATAATAAACCTTTCAAAAAACCCTCTATCGTATTAGTAGTTTTCTGGTCACTAGCTGGAAAGGTGCCTATCCTTCTTGACAATGCTTTGATTAATCCTCTTGTCACTATCTCATATATGAGCTTCTTATTCTGAAACCTTACTTCTGATTTATTTGGATGCACATTTACATCTACTTGATCATAAGGTATCTCTAAATGTAACGTCGCAAAAGGATACCTATCGCTTGGAATAAAATCATGGTATGCGTACCTAACTGCACCAATAAGTAGATTATCTTTGATTGGCCTTCCATTAACAAACGTATAGATCTGAGTTGACTTACCACGATTGACGGTCGGTTTACAGATGTGTCCTGTAAGTTTAATGCTGTCTTCTTCTTCATTGACCTCCAAAGAACTGCCCTGAAATTCTTCTTCTACTTCACACAATCTATGAAATAACGAAGTCTGCTTAGCGTATTTTAAGAGCTTTTTATTACCTGAAGTGAGAGTAAACCCTATATGATAGTTAATCATTGCTAGGTTATTTACAATATCAACAATGCTTTGAGTTTCTGCTCTTTCGGTTTTTAGAAATTTTAGTCTATTTGGGGTAGCGAAAAACAAATCTCGTACTTCAATATGTGTCCCTTGTGATAAAGGGTAAGGAGTTAGCTCCCCTATTTTCTCTCCACCCTCATAACTTATAGACCACGCCTCACTTGCTCCGTGTGCCTTAGACGATAGCTTTATTCTACTTACTGCAGCAATTGAAGGCAGAGCTTCTCCTCTAAAACCAAGATGCTTGATTTCTATCAACTCACTATCGCTCAATTTTGAAGTAGCATGGCGCATAAATGCGAGCTCTAAATCGTTTTTTTCTACTCCGTTACCATCATCTGTCACAATAATAAGGTTACGCCCACCACTTTCTATTTTGATCTCTATTTCTAAACTTCCAGCATCTATTGCATTTTCCACTAATTCCTTTACTACACTTGCAGGCCTCTCAATTACTTCTCCCGCTGCTATACGGTTTATGGTTTTTGTGTCTAAAAGAATTATTGCCATAGATTTATTATGAAACTGGTTTTTCTTTTACTTCTTTGGTCTGTTTCTCTCTCCACTTTTTTAACCTACCTGCAATTTCACTGTTGGAAATTGACAATATAGATGCGGCGGTAATGGCAGCATTATATGCTCCACTTTCTCCTATAGACATGGTTGCAACTGGAACACCCTTTGGCATTTGAACTATAGAGAGTAGACTGTCCAGCCCATTTAATTGTTTACTATGCACAGGAACACCTATAACAGGTAGACAAGTTAGTGATGCAACCATACCAGGTAAATGAGCTGCACCTCCTGCACCAGCTATAATAATCTTAAAACCTTCTTCTTGTGCAGATTTAGCAAAATTGAAGAGCCTTTCTGGTGTTCTATGTGCAGATATTATGAATATGTCATGTGAAACTTCTAATGCTTTTAACATATCGACGGTATGGACCATAGTGGTGTAATCTGACTCGCTTCCCATAATAACAGCAACATCTTTTTTTATTTTTGTCATATTCAACACGACTTTACTTACTAACTAAATAATATTCCAACTAAAAAGCAACAAATATTTAAATTATATTATAAATATAATATATAGCATTCTCGTTAAAATAGAAATTTTAAAAATTTAAATAAATGTCTATATTTAAGGTATAGGAATATAAATTTCTTATATAAAATGAATTTATAAAATAGTTGTTTTAAGCTTTATAATTTTAGCTTGTTTTTTCTGTAAATGATTTTTTCAGATAGGCTGATAGTAAAATGATAATTTAAAATTACTAGAAATTTGATTAAAATATTGATATATAATCAACTAAAGTTTTAAATATTGATATCATATAATTATTGACAAGTCATATGATATTAATATCTTGGTGTATTAAACATTATAACATAATATTTAATAAAGTTAATTGATATGTGAGTGTAAAAATTATGGAAATAATATCGTTAAATAACTTAGACAGTGTAGGAACAAAAACAAAGTTGCTTTATATAATAAATAAAATTATAGAAAAAAATGCTTGGACTCAGGCTTTTGCAGCTGAGAAACTTGGTATTGATCAGCCAAAAGTATCACAAATTAAAAATGGTAAAATAGATGGTTTTTCTTTAGAGCGATTGTTAGGATTTCTAAAAAAACTTGATCATGAAATAACAATCACGATGACAGAAAGCCAAGAAATAAAATCTGAGGCAGAAAAAGTAAAATATGAAGTTGAATCGCAATAGATACAAAGTTGACAACTTGTTTTTTGTGGTATAGTATAAAACTTATTAAGGTAGTATTTTATGGTTGAGTCTGTTGTAGAAAAATGTACAGAACAGGTAAGTAACCGCTTCAAATTGGTTCTGTTGGCAAGTCAAAGAACACATGATTTAAATACAGGGGCGAGTAATCCAGTTCAAACAGCTCAGTTTAAAGACCATAAAAATACCATAGTTTCCTTGCATGAAATAGCAGAAAAACAGGCAGATACTCATGAGCTGTTTAACCTTTTGGTAGGTAGATGCAAGGAGTACATGAAAGGAAATATGAATAATGTTTACAGCAGTAATACAAGTAAGCTAGCGAATTTATTAGATTTTTCTGATAACACAGGTCTTAATGTAAGTCAAGAAAGCCAAGATTACGAAGTGGATGATGAAATAAATGATCAAAATGGCGATGAAGAAATATCCGTTTAAAAATCTACTGAAGTTATATAGTTTTTAAATGATTCACATTGCTATCTATACACTGTTATTCTGTATGAGTGTAATGTTGTGCCGCATAGTGTCTAAGTCAAGTGATGTGTACAATAAGGTTTTAGCGTTCAATAATTTCTCAACGCAAGTAGTTGTACTCATAACAGCAATATCAATCATTCTGAATAATTTTTTTTTAATTGATATAGCATTGTTGTATGCTAGCGTTAGCTTTATATCAACTATAGCACTAATGAGATTAATGTTGTTTTAATAATTTATGATAGGATCCGTTCTTATATTTTTAGGCATTTGTTTAGTAATCATTTCAAGTGTGGGAGTAATTAGATTTCCTGATTTCTATACTAGGTTACATGCAGCAGGTATTACAGATTCTAGCGGTGCAACGTTATTGTTAATTGGTTTTGCTTTGCAGAATGGATTTTCAATCAATACTGTTAAAATAATATTATTAATTCTTATAATATGGGTAACTAGCTCAACTAATAGCTATATTTTAGCGCGCACTTATTATAAAATTAAAAGAAAAGCTGTTAAAGAAGGTTAAGGTGTTAGAAATATTAAATGTGGTGTTACTTTTGTTGTTACTAACAGTTACGGTTTTTATAGTTTTCTCGCGACATTTAGTCGTAAGTGCTGTTCTAATGTGTGTATTTAGTTCACTTATTGCGCTTATATACTTAATTATGAATGCACCTGATGTTGCAATTACTGAAGCTTCTGTTGGTGCGGGGCTCAGTACGGTTTTTACGTTTGCAGCACTCTCCTTGATAAAGAATCATAAAGTAAATCTATCTCATAACCCTATAACGCTTTTTTTTATGTTATTTCTGGCTGTATGTTTGTCATATTTTATGATTCAATTGCCAGATTTTGGCAGCCACAATGCTCCGATCCACTTGCATGTTGCTCCTTATTATGTGGAAAATACCGAAAAAGCTACCGGTATTCCTAATATAGTGACAGCTGTTTTGGCAAGCTTTCGTGGTTATGACACGTTTGGAGAAACTATAGTAGTTTTTACTGCTGCGCTTTGTATAACGTTGATATTAAAAGAAGAAAAAGAAAATGATTAAAGATCCGATATTAAATGCAGTAACATTTTTGATGATACCTTTTATCATTTTATTTGGTTTATACATACAATTTCACGGTGATTACACTCCGGGTGGAGGTTTTCAAGCAGGAATAATTATTGCCTCCGGAATAATATTATATTCAATGCTATTTGGTGTATCTACAACTCTAAAAGCAATACCTTATTCTGTGATTAGATTGACTAACGTGCTCGGTATTTTAATTTATGGAGGAACGGGCGTTGCAACAACTTTACTTGGCCAAAATTTTTTATCTTACGATATCTTGTCAGCCAATAATAGAACCGGTCAAAAATTAGGTATTTTTTTTGTGGAATTAGGTGTATCATTTACTGTTTGCTCCTCTATGTTAATTATATATATAAATTTTGCTCGTAGGAAAAAACAATGACTTTATATAATTATACAATTATTATTATATTAATGGTGCTAGGTTTATATATTATTATAAACGATAAAAATTTAATCAAGAAAATGATAGGGGTAAGCGTCTTCCAAGCATCTGTTTTGTTATTTTATATATCTCTAGGATATATAAAAAATTCCTTGCCTCCTATATTGGTTTCAAATTTTTATTCATATAGCAATCCTATACCCCATGTTTTAATGCTTACTGCTATAGTGGTTGGAATTGCAACATTTTCAGTTGGATTGTCCATAGCAGTAAAAATGGAAGAAAAGTATGGAACAATTGATCAAGACAAGTGTACATAAATTAACAGTATCTTAAACTATATGAAGTAACAAATAGCCACAAGTTAAAAGTAAAATTATAAACTTGCTTGTTGTAAGTTTGTTTGTTAACAAGGAATGAAATTATAAACTATAAAGGTAATGATGTCAATTATTAATGATGCAGAAGATAAGAAAAAAATTATCAGAGATCTTGTAACTAAAAGTATAAAAAAGGGTGGTTTTATCACCTTTGATGATATAAATGATAAATTATCAGATGAAAATTTTTCGTCTGACTTTGTAGATGATGCTATATCTTTATTGCAGGATTCCGGAATTAATGTGCTTGAAAGTAGCGAAGATGAAGAAGATATTCCTTCCAATAGTGATGATAGTAAACTTGATGATGATACATCGCCAAATGTTACTGCAACTTTAGTACAAAATGATGATCCAGTGAGGATTTATTTACAAGACATGAGCTCTGTAAAGCTTTTATCAAGGGCAGATGAAATCGAGATAGCAAAAAAAATTGAATCTGAAAAGCATAACATGTTACGTGCAATAATTGAAACATCAGTAACATTAAAGGTGATAAAAGTATGGCGTGATGATTTAAGTAGTGGAGCTCTCTTACTGAGAGAAATTATAGATCTGGATGCAATTTATAACTCTGATTTTAATGTGGTACCCAAAGAAGAGAGTGCTGAAAATGTTGAGGATTCTGAGGATGTTTCTGAAGATGCTGAGTACTGTAGTGATGATGAGAAAGATAGTAAAAAAAGTGATGATGAGAAAGACGGTGATAATGAAGATGTAAGTTCAGTCAATTTAAATGTTTCTATTCTTGAAATGGAAAGTGACTTATTGCCAAAGGTCATAGTTGCATTGGATGAGATGATTACTTTAACAAATGAAGCGTTGATATTAAGAAAAAATTCTAAAAATTTCTCTAATGAGCTAGAAAATTTGCATAATCAAATATGGTCTATAGCATTACAAATTAAGTTAAGTGATGCTGCTGTTACCAGAATTACACAAGAACTTTATAAGATAAATAGATCCATCACGCTTGAAGAGGCTAATCTTATTGCTGAGGCTAGAAAATACGATATCGATAGAGAAAGTTTCTATAAAGTTTATGATGACGTGCTTTTAAAGCACGAGTTGAAAGAGATAAGTCTTTTAAAGATCAATGAAAATCAGTCCTCTTTTACAGGTGAATTAAAAAACAAATTTTTAAGGTTTATAGACGATAACTCTGAACATATAGCTAGTACCTTAAGCGGTATTAAGCAGCATGTACAGGAAGATAACGTACAAGAATTTAAGGAGCTAATCAAGAGAATACAAAAACACGAACGAGAAGTCTCTGAAGCAAAGCAAGAAATGATTAAGGCTAACTTAAGGCTAGTAGTTTCCATTGCTAAGAAGTATTCAAAAAGAGGCCTTGATCTGCTTGATTTGATACAAGAAGGCAATATTGGTCTTATGAAGGCCGTGGATAAGTTTGATTACAAACGTGGATATAAATTTTCAACTTATGGCACTTGGTGGGTAAGACAATCAATTACTAGGGCAATACCTGAGCAGTCTAAAGTAGTTAGAATACCAGTTCATATGGTGGAAATTATCAGTAAAATCAACAGAGCATTAAGAAAGATGACTCATGAGATGGGAAGAGAGCCGACGTTAGAGGAATTGAGTGTAGAACTGACAATGCCACTGGAAAGAATACGCAAAGTTATGAAAATAGCAAGGGATCCAGTAAGTCTTGAAGCTCCAACAGGAAAAGATGATAGTAGTACCTTCGGTGATTGTATAGAAGATAAGCGAGTCTCCAGACCAGAGGATGCTGCAATACTTGCTGACTTGCGTGGCATTACAACCAATGTTCTTGCAACTTTAACACCAAAGGAAGAAAGAATTCTAAGAATGCGTTTTGGCCTTGGTAAAGATGGGAAGGAACATACCTTAGAAGAAGTAGGAAAAATTTTTAATGTAACACGTGAGAGAATTAGGCAAATAGAGGCAAAAGCACTGCGCAAGTTGAAACATCCAAGCCGCGCTAGAAAACTTAGAGGGTTCTTTTAAGTATACGTGTCAAGTTAAGAAGAAGCTGATTTTGCCCGGAAAAAGTGGAGAAAAAGTCAGAGCGTTTTTAAAATAAAACGTTTTTTCAAAAAGGTATGATATGAAGGAAATACACAATAAAGTTTAAAATGGGGGTTGTAAAAAAGTTGCACCGCTATTTTTCTTTTTTTATGAATTTAATGAAACAACATGCTAATCTACGGTAAATATTATGACAAACAAAAATGACAATTCTAATTCAAAGTATAGAAATTTTTATGTTCTGGGTGATAGTTTATCCGATAATGGTGCAATCATTGGAATTTTAAATAATTTATCCTTTGCAAAAAGCGTAAAGTTTGATGACCCTTTTTATCAAGGAGGATCTTTTAGCGATGGCCCTACTGCTGTTGAATATGTAGCAAAATATTTAGATTTAGACGAATTTAAACCTGGATGGAGTTATTCATTTTTTGGTAGATGCCACGAGCAGCAAGGTCAAAACTATGCAGTTTCATGTGCAACAGCATCTGAAATTTTTGACCCTATGTTTTCTTATTTCTTCAATAAATTTCGTTTAGCTAACCAGCTAGATGCGGTAATTAAACATCATCCAGATATAGGTAAAGAAGATTTATTTTGCATCATAATCGGCGGAAATGATGTTATGGTTGCCACTGCTTATGACAATACTAAAGCGGAAGAAGTGTTGGAACAAGCAGTGAGTGAAATATGTAATGCACTTAAGGTTCTAAATGAACATGGTGTTAAGCATGTAGTTGTTGCAAACGCACCTGAAGTTGGCTCAATACCAGCTTTTAATAGAGATGAAGAAGCAAGGGAACTAGCTACAAAACTCACAGAGAGTTTCAATGCAAAATTGGCTAATGGCTTAGATTATATGAAGAAAAGTACAAATCTTGAAATAAAAGCATTTGATCTTAACTCTAAAATGAAAAGTATGCTTAGCGAATACAAGAGCAAAGGTTTAAATTGTCAAGATGCATGCACATCGAACATTTCAGACCAAATTGGGAGATTTAAAGAAAATATCAAAACACTCTTAAAGTTGATATTTAAAGGGGAACTTGATGTTCACTATAACCCTGGGTGTAGCAAAGAAACACTAAAGGATTATTTCTTTTTTGATTATTTCCATCCAACTGCAGAACTTCATCATGAAGTTGGTAATGAAGTGTATGAGTTGATTTGACACAGTTTTTTGAACATTCCCTAGATCCCAGTGTCCCTATGATGTCATCCCAGTGCCCAGACACTGGGAACCAGAAAAGTTTGCTTGTTCACAAGCAAACTAGCACAGAAAGTGATTTTCGATGAGATTATATGGAAAACTGGATCCCAGTGTCTGGACACTGGGATGACATCGTTTACTATGTGCCATATTGCAATGTTCGTACAGCTGTGAGTCACGCACTTTGCTTCAATATTTGCACATTAGCCACTCCTCTGAACAGATACAGTCAGTTTAGCTATAATTTCCTAAGTTTGCTCACAATCTCTTGACTTGACACATATGTTTTTTTCCCAAATATTACTATCTTCCTCCTTTTCCTTTCTCAATTTGTGCAACCATTTCCTTAACACTTACTTGTGTGGAAGGAGGATTTTTGCTGACATGAGATTTTGGATCAGATTTTGCTGTTATGTGTTTCGTCGCAGATCTTTTATTCTCTGTTAGAAATGAATGAGATTGTTTTTTCTTCACACCGATATCCGCTTGTGCTGCTGGGGTGGTTTTGCTTTTAGCAAGCCGTACATTAGCATTTCCTTTTACTTGATTTTGCTCAAATTTTTCTTTTAATGCCTTTACTTTACTGCCCATCTCGCGATTAGCTCCTCCTTTCATAATAGCTGCTGCTACTTTTGGTATCGCCTTACCAGCAGCTTTTTGTGCTGATTTCCTATTGTCTTGATTTTTAGATTTTAGTGGTACTGTAGGTTTACTTTCAGCTGATTTTTTAAGAATTACTCCTACTACTTTTGGCTCTGTGCTTACTTTTTGATCAGCACGGCTTAGATTTTTAGGCTTTGGCGGTACTGCAGGTTTATCTTTGACTACCACTTTCGATTCTTGTCTAACTTCTTGACCAGTAGTAAACATTTTTTTTGGCACTTGTGGTGGTTTTGGTGGTACGAGGGATTGAGGTTGTTGTTTCTGCTTACGTTCTCTTTTTGCTTCTATATGTTCTTTAGAAACTGTTGCATAAATTGGCTCTTCTTTGGGCGATTTTGAACTCTGCAAATTTTCTATTAAAATTTTACTCTTCTTCTCTTGATAATTTGATATGTCTTCATATTCATGCTCTTTATCTAATGAACTTTCATAGCCTGAATCTCCTTCTTGTAGCTCATATAAAGGATTTTCTTCTTGCTTTGACGCTGTTCTATCCTCTAAGTTCACTCCATACAATCTATGTTCCTCCTGATTTTTTTTACTTTGCTCTAAATCTGAAATTTTCTTTAAAACATTTAGGTATTCGA
The DNA here is from genome assembly GCF_936270435.1 of Wolbachia endosymbiont of Oedothorax gibbosus. NCBI lineage: Bacteria > Pseudomonadati > Pseudomonadota > Alphaproteobacteria > Rickettsiales > Anaplasmataceae > Wolbachia > Wolbachia endosymbiont of Oedothorax gibbosus. The sequence continues at coordinate 1,211,715 of NZ_OW370567.1, read as the reverse complement.
ATGTTATTTTTTCAGCAAGACTGGGCAATTTATCATTAGCAAAATTTCTTATATCGTTATCCTGAATTGAAGCATCTTTTCCCAAGATTTTATTAAATGTTTCCTTGAATATTCCAAAAAAACCTGATGGCTTTTTGTTCACCGGTTCTATATAATTATTCAAGTCACTACATATGACAAACTTAGCTACATCTTCTGCCTTATCTGTAAAACTCTCTAATGCCTGGGATAAATCCCTCACTGTTTTATTATATTGTTCACCAATGTTTTTCAGCTTTATAGCTTTGATCAGAGAATCGAGATTTTTTTTATAGTTCTCACTTTTAAATGGATCATTCATACTAATTACAGCTCATTATTTATTAAAATATAGATCTAAAATATTAAGATCTAGTAAATATTACTTTTGTAATTCATGTAGAACTATAGCTATATAAGTAAGATTTCCCTACATCATACCGCCACGGAATAATTAATCGTCATACCGCGATTCATTCCATAGCTGTACGAACATTGTGATTTTGAATCCACAAGGGAGGATGTCATCCCAGTGCCCTGACTACTTGGATCCAGGAAACTTAACTTTACACCAGGTGAATGTACAATAAGAACTGGATCCAGCGTCACGCGCTGGAATGACGCCCTTTATGGTCTCTTAAATTGCAACCAATCTAAATATTTAAGAAATTTACCAAATGAAAAAAAAGGCAAAAGAAGCCCCGGTCATTGTCTATTTTCTGTATTGGCGTTTTTTTAAGTCTTAAACACTGCAATTTAGCTGCTTTTAAATGCAACTCACCTTAGTTTAAATGTTTAAGAAATTTACTAAGCAGAAAAAAAGGCAAAAGAAGCCCTGAGTAGCGAGTTTTGACTCTCTAATACTTTAAATTAGTGCTGTAATAATGTGCTAACGCTTAAAATAAGCGCGATTTGGCTGAATGTAGAAAAAATTTAAAAGACATGCAGCCGCTATAATTTTATGTAATTCGCCAAAAAATACCCTGAGTTTTTTACTGAATTTTGTCATTGAGCCTGCAGGTTAAAAACAAGTTTTGAGTCATAAATACCCTTAATGTCGTGATAAGGGGGCTGGCGAAACTTGTCAAGGAAGTTTTTCTTTCCCGTGAATTCCCTTTGAAGTTGAATATTGAAAATTGACTGGAGAATTGTGGATTACTTTGTATATGTCATAACAAGCCATGGCGCCCTCAGCAAAACCATTTAGTATCAACTTGAGTTTGCCTGAATAAGTAGCTATATCTCCGATTGCATATATCCTATCTCTACTGGTTTTAAGTGTAGCTGGGTCGACAACTATGCGGCTATGTTCTAACTGTATACCCCAATTGTTTATTGGACCAAGATTCATTGACAATCCAAAAAATGGCAGCAAAAAATCAGCGGATATTTCTTTTTCTTCCTTAGAGGCAATGTTTTTTACTATCACTGCGATCAACTGCCCGTCATTTCCGGCTAGTTCATGTAATTGATATGGCACTACCAGTTCTATTTTTCCATCAATTTCAAGTGATTCTAATTTATTTCTAGTTTCAGGAGTGCAGCGAAATTCCTTTCTTCTATGTATCACATAAATTTTCTTCGCAACTTTAGAAAGTTCTACGGTCCAATCAGCCGCAGAATCACCCCCTCCTGCAATGACTATAGTTTTATCCTGAAAATCAGAAATTTTATTTACACTGTAAAATACAGATTTATTTTCATATTCTAATATACTACCAAGGGGTGGACGGTTAGGTTCAAACATTCCGTTACCTGCAGCAATGATAACAGCCTTACATTTTACCTCTGTACCTATGCTCGTTATGACAGTAAAGTTTTCACCTTCGTTATTTGAAATCTTTTCCACTTTTTGACTTAAATGGTAAGCGGGCTCAAATGGTGAAGCTTGCTCCATTAGTTGCTCAATTAATTTTTGGGCAGTAATTACAGGATAACCAGGTATATCATATATTGGCTTTTCTGGGTAAAGAGCTGTGCATTGTCCTCCTGCTTGATCCAAAACATCTATTATATGACATCTCATATCAAGCATTCCCGCTTGAAAAGCAGTGAATATTCCAACAGGCCCTGCACCTATTATTACTATATCGGTTTCCATATTCAGATGGTAATCTATTTATAGATATTAGCTTTCTTCGCTAATAAGGTCAATTTACAAAGGGATGTATTTTAAAAAATGTAGCTAGATTAGATAAGATTTCCAGCATCACATAAAGCTCTAAAAATCAGCTAACATCGCGGGATGCTGTGCGGACGGAATGGGATTCGAACCCATGGTACGCTCATCACGTACGTCAGTTTTCAAGACTGGTGCCTTAAACCGCTCGGCCATCCGTCCACCTCTTTTTTTACCACAACATTTAATTTTAAGCAATCTATAAAAATCTTACTTACCTACACAAAAACTGCTAAACACACTATCTAATATTTCCTCAACATTAATAATTCCAATTACTGCACCAAGTTCAAATGCAGCAAGCCTCAAATCTTCAGATATTAACTCAATTGGATTATCGATATTAAAGCGTTGTAAATGTTCCAGTGCTTTCTGCATGTGACTCCTATGTCTTTGCCGAGTAATCACAGGAGTGTCTCTATCATGCCCAAATTTTTCCTCTACCTTCTCTTTTATGAGAGAGATCAACTTGTTTGTACCTATTCCCTTTAAAATAGAAATAGGTAGAAAATCTATACCGTCAACCAGTACATTTTTTTCACTAACTGCATCGTCAGCTTTGCTCAATATATAAATAGTATCGCTATTTACAACGTTGCAATTGATATTATAACGTTGTTCAAAAGGAAATAGTTCTATTCTTAAATCAGCTTCACAAGACCTCTTTTTCGCTCGACTTATACCTTCTGATTCTATTGGATCTGAACTCTCACGAATTCCAGCAGTATCAGAGAGAATGATTGGGTATCCGCCAATGTCAATATGAGCTTCAAGCACATCTCTTGTTGTGCCCGCATATTCAGAAACAATAGCAATATCACGTTTGGCCAAGAAATTAAACAGCGTTGATTTACCAACATTTGGTTCACCAGTTATTACAACGTGTAAACCCTCACGCAACCTTTCGCCCCGTCTATTATCATTTAAATGCTCTCGTATCAACCGCACAAGAGCTTGCACTTCATTACTAATTTTTTCCAATTCATTTTTTTCTGCCCAAATATCTTCTGGAAAGTCTATATACGCTTCGATTTTGGATTGTATCGTTATTAATCTTTGCCTCCAATTGCTGTATAGTCTCTCCAATTCTCCTGATATCTGCTTAACCGCTTGTTTAGCTTGCATTTTTGTCTCAGCATCAATTAAGTCTGCAATTCCTTCTATTTGCGTTAAGTCAAATTTACCATTTAGAAAAGCCCTAAGTGAGAATTCTCCAGGCCTGGCCATAACGAAAATTTTTGATAATTCCTCCAAGATGATTTTTATGACGGCCTTGCTTCCATGTACTTGTAACTCTATAACATCCTCGCCAGTAAAACTGTTTGGAGCAGGGAAATAGATGATTATTCCATTATCTATCAATTGATTGGAATCATCATATAGATCAACTAAAGTAGCAAATCTTGGTTTAATTTCTTTCTTAATATGAAAATGATTTAAAGCTTTAAGCGCGTAGTTGCCTGAAATTCTGATTACTGCAACTCCTGACTTACCAAATACGGTCGATAAAGCGAAAATAGTTTCATTTGTGCTTGTCATTATTTATATAAACTACTTAGCAATTTAAAATACCTAATCTAAAAAATTTTTACTTATATTGCTTATTCATATTAATGCAGTATTAGTAAATATATTGTATAAAAAAACTACAAAAGTCATCCAGATGAAAATATTTATTTTGAAAACTGACAATATACATTATAGTTATAAATGTAGGTTTTAGACATTTTATGCTAAAGAAATTAGCTTGGTATTGGTCTTTTGTAGAGTTAATTAAAGGGTTTGCTATTACATTAAAATATATGTTTAAGCCAAAGGTTACTTTGAGGTATCCTATGGAGAAGGGCCCTTTAAGTCCAAGGTTTCGTGGTGAGCATGCGTTGCGTAGGTATCCAAACGGTGAAGAACGATGCATAGCTTGTAAGTTATGCGAAGTTATCTGCCCTGCTCAAGCAATAGTTATTGAAGCAGAGGAAAGAGAAGACGGTAGTCGCCGCACCACACGCTATGATATTGACATGACAAAATGCATATACTGCGGACTTTGCCAAGAGGCATGTCCAGTTGATGCAATTGTTGAAGGTCCTAACTTTGAATTTGCTACTGAAACAAGAGAGGAGCTAATGTACAATAAAGAAAAGTTATTGCGTAATGGTGAAATTTGGGAAGACGCAATTGCACTCAGGTTAAAAAAGAATAGACCGTACTACTGATGTTAAAAATTTATAGCTTTCAAGTCATTCCTCTGTTACCCAGGTGCTTTTTTTCTGTCATTTCAGTGTTCCTTTTTTTGTCATCCCAGTGCGTGACACTGGGATCCAGGTATAAAAATATTTGCAAATTGTGCAATGGACAACAAATTTTAGGAGCATACGTTAAACTAATTTCCATTATAAAAAATAAGATGGATCCCAGTGTCAAGCACTGGGATGACAAAGAGAGGGTTAGACAAAAGGGTCGATAAATGATTAAAATTACTTTTCCATCTGAAAAAAGAATAGAAGAATATGACGATAAAGTCACTGGCTTTGATATATTGCAACCAAATGCTTTGAAAGAAGTAGTTGCATTGAAAGTAAATGGTGAGTTATATGATCTCTCACGTGAAATTGAATCTGATACAGAGATAGAGGTGATACAACTGAGTGACGAAGCGGGTTTAGATATAATAAGGCATGATGCTGCTCATATAATGGCGCAGGCAGTGAAAGAACTCTTTCCTAATACTCAGATTACTATCGGGCCAACAATTCAAGATGGTTTTTACTATGACTTTGCTACAAGTCGTACCTTCACTACGGATGATCTTGCTGCAATAGAAAAAAAAATGAAGGAAATTATAAAAAGTAACCACAGATTCGTCCGAGAGGTTTGGACTCGCAAGCAGGCAATTGATTTCTTTAGTGGTATAGGCGAAAAATACAAGGTTGAGATTATATCCTCTATACCAGAAGATCAAGACTTGACCGTCTATAAGCAAGGTGATTTTGTAGACCTATGTCGTGGTCCGCACTCACCATCAACTGGCAGAGTTAAAGCGTTTAAACTTATGAAAGTAGCGGGTGCATACTGGCATGGTGATTCTAAGGGTCCAATGTTGCAAAGAATATATGGCACCGCGTGGAGAAATAAGGATGAATTAAACGCTTATCTTGAGTGTCTAAAAGAAGCAGAGAAACGTGATCACCGCAAAATTGCCAAGGATATGGATTTATTTCACATTCAAGAGGAAGCTGTTGGACAAATTTTTTGGCATGAGCAAGGATATACTCTATATAATGTTCTTGAGTCTTATATAAGAAAGAAATTGATAAGTAATGGCTATTTTGAAGTAAAAACTCCTATTTTAGTAAGTAAAGAGCTGTGGGAGAAGTCAGGACATTGGGACAAATTTCGTGAAAATATGTTTGTTGTTGACGAATCTGAGAATAAAAAGTTAGCAATAAAACCTATGAATTGCCCTTGTCATGTGCAGATTTTTAACTCTCACACGAGGAGTTATCGCGATTTACCAATACGTATGGCAGAGTTTGGCACATGTCATAGGAATGAAAGCTCAGGCTCATTGCACGGACTGATGCGAGTGCGTGGTTTTACGCAAGACGATGCACATATTTTTTGCACAGAGGAGCAAATCAATTCTGAGACTATAAAGTTTTGTGACCTTTTAAAAGAAGTATATTCAGAGCTTGGATTCAATGAAATTTCTGTGAAATTTTCAGACCGTCCAGATATTAGAGCAGGTAATGATGAAGTGTGGAATAGAGCTGAAAAAGCGCTGCTTGAAGCCGTTAAAGAAGCGGGCTTGAGTTATGAACTGAGCCCTGGTGAAGGTGCATTTTATGGTCCAAAGTTAGAGTTTGTTTTAAAAGATGCAATAGGCAGAAGCTGGCAATGTGGAACATTACAAGTTGATTTCATTTTACCAGAACGTCTGGGAGCTTTTTATATAGGGGCAGATGGGTACAAGCATCACCCTGTCATGTTACATAGGGCAATTCTTGGGACTTTTGAGCGTTTTATTGGAATTTTGATAGAAAATTATGCAGGAAAATTTCCAGTTTGGCTTGCTCCAACGCAACTTGCTATTCTGACCATTACAAATGAAGCTGACAGTTACGCCACAGAAATTAGCAATATTTTAAAAGAACAAGGTGTGAGAGTCAAGACTGATTTGACCAATGAAAAAATTAGTTATAAGATACGTTTGCATAGTTCAAACAAGGTTCCTATATTGTGGATTATAGGCAAAAATGAAGTTACAAGTAAAACTGTGTCCGTGAGAAATTTAGGATCGGAAAGACAGGAGTCTTTTTCTTTGGAAAAGGCTACTGAATCGCTGTTAAAAAGTATTAATTTGAATTAAGGGAGTTAAAGTTTGCAAGTTAAAAAGAACAATAAAAACAGAATTAATGAACTCATCACAGCTAAGGAAGTACGCTTAGTTGATCATAATGGTGAAATGATCGGAATCGTTCCAATAGAACGAGCTTTGGCATCTGCTCAGAATGTCGGTTTAGATTTGGTAGAAATTGCACCTGATTCAACCCCTCCAGTATGTAAAATTCTGGACTATAGTAAACAAAAGTATGATATAAAAAAGAAGGCAAGTGAAGCAAAAAAGAAACAAAAAGCATTAACTATAAAAGAAATTAAACTGGGCCCTAATATTGGTGACCACGACTACGGAACAAAATTGCGTCAAACAAGGGATTTTCTTGTGCATGGACATAAAATTAAAGTCACAATGAGATTTAGAGGGAGAGAGCTTATAAATACTGATGTTGGACTGGAAAAATTAGAACGGCTAATTAGAGACACTGAAGATATTGCAAAGGTAGAATTGGCACCTAAAAGAGAAGGGAATCAATATTTTTTAGCTCTGGTTGCTAAGTAGCAAAACGGCTTAAGAAGTATAAGTAGAGTTAAATTATCGCTCTTTCTCTGATAACATGGCGAAAATGTCTTATTAATCCTTGAATTGGCCAAGCTGCAGCATCGCCAAGCGCGCAAATTGTATGTCCTTCTATTTGAGTCGTAAGGTCAAGCAGTTTATCTATTTCATCAGGCTTAATATTTCCTGCTACCATCCTCCTCATAATCCTCCACATCCATCCAGTACCTTCACGGCATGGTGTGCATTGCCCACAGGACTCGTGCATATAAAAGTGCGATAACCTCTCTATTGCAGCTATTATATCAGTTGATTTATCCATCACTATTACAGCAGCAGTACCAAGCCCTGATTGTGCAGCTTTTAATGAATCAAAATCCATTTCAATACTATCACATATAGATTTTGGAATTAATGGCACTGAAGACCCACCAGGTATCACAGCAAGTAAATTATCCCAACCTCCTCGCACTCCACCTGCATACTTTTCAATTAATTCACGTAGTGGAATGCCGAGCTCTTCTTCAACATTACACGAGTTGTTTACATGCCCTGAAATGCAAAAGATCTTAGTGCCAGTATTATTTGGTTTACCAAGAGATGCAAACCATTCTCCTCCGCGATTTAGAATATCTGGAACCATGGCTATAGTTTCAACGTTGTTTATTGTGGTTGGGCAGCCAAAAAGTCCAACACCTGCAGGAAATGGAGGTTTCATGCGAGGAAAGCCCTTTTTTCCTTCAATTGATTCAAGTTGAGCTGTTTCTTCTCCACATATGTAAGCTCCTGCACCCCTATGGATAAACACATCAAGATCATAACCTGATTTGCAGGCATTTTTTCCAATTAAGTTTTCTTTATAGGCTTCCTCAAGTGCCTTTTTTAGAACTAAATATTCATTATAAAACTCACCCCTGATATAAATATACGCAACTGATGCGCTGATCGCTCTGCCGGCCAGGAGAATTCCCTCAAGTAACTTATGTGGCTCATATCGTAATATATCTCTATCTTTAGATGTACCAGGTTCTGACTCATCTGCATTGACTACTAAATATGTTGGTTGTTTTTTTGGAAGATTTTTGGGCATAAAGCTCCACTTAAGGCCGGTGGAAAATCCTGCACCCCCTCGACCTCTCAAACCAGATTTCTTTACTTCATCAATGATTTTTTCTGATCCTAAATCCAGTAACTCCTTTGTTTTTTGCCAGCTACCACGTTTTTTTGCACCCTCAAGTAGTGGATTTTCTTTACCATTTAGGTTGGTGAATATTTTGTCTTGTTCTTTTAGCATGTTTTTCAAAATTTGTGAGTGATCCCGACGCGATTCGAACGCGTGACCCACTGATTAAAAGTCAGTTGCTCTACCGGCTGAGCTACGGGATCATTTCATTTTTCAGCTATACTAAACAGTAATACAGTTTTTATCCGTTTTAATCAAACTAAAATTTTCATGTGTGAATTATATAATACACTGCGTTAGTAGTTAAAAAATCTATGGATAATTTAAAAAAATTTTTAAAGGAAAACTTCTTGTTAATTTTCAATTCACATTGATTCACTTGGCAAAGCTTATAGTGTGATGTACAAATCTGAAAAGACAAAAAGATAGAGAATTGTATATAACTGCAGAATTTGTGCACTATTTAACAATAGCCTAACAGATAAATATTTCTTGCATTTCAGCCTGAGTGATTTATGCTTTAAGCAAGAATTGGGGGTATAGCTCAGCTGGTAGAGCATCTGTTTTGCACGCAGAAGGTCAGCGGTTCGATCCCGCTTGCCTCCACCAAGACGCCAAAAAACCTGTCAAAACAGCTTATTTTAATCTACCTTCCTAAAAATCCCTATTTCTTTTCGTAACTTCTCTCTACACAAGTAATGTTTGTTATTATAATTCTAATATATATCAACTTAACAATAAATTAATCAATAAATGTTAGAATAACTATAATTAAATTTATTAGGTAATACTCATGAGTGGAAAAAAACATGTTTTTAAGATGGTACCTGGGAAAACATTTAATAAATATGGAACTAATATGATAGAGGGTCCATATAACCAAAGAATTCATGAATCAAATAAAATTGCCAAGGTTGAGTTTGAACCATTAAATACTAAAAGCAGCGTAAAACCAGAATTAATAGTAGAATTTTGTTCAATTTATCAGAATGACCATGGCAAGATGACTTCTTCTTGTATCAAGCAAAATCAGTCAGGAGATGCACTTGGTTTCAAAAAAGAAATGTATGCTATTGGGAAAAGCAGGCACTCTTTTATGTATTTAAATGATAAATTAATGACAGCACACCTTCGAATGAAAAATGTCGGTGATCCTGAACATCCCCCAATAACAATTCCTTTTATTTACTTAAAACCAATACAATATAAGTATATAACATGGGAAGAATTAGGTAATGATGCTCGCAAGTGCTATTTTTCAGATGATCAAGGAAATGATCTCAACTCACAAAGCAATGATATACTACAAAGTCATGTGTTTTCCAAGGAACAAATAATAGTAAACGATATAATATCATCTAACAAGGAGATAATACTATCAGATGCATTTGCCAAAACTTTTTTTAAGGGCTTAACAGAAAACCAATTAAAGACCCTTGCCAATACTCTTAGTAACGAGCAACTGCAAAAAATAATTCCTGAGCTGAGCTCAAACCAGTTGCAGGTCTTAGCAAAGAACTTAACAGATGAACAACTCCAAGCTTTAGTAGATCATCTAACCAACCACCAATTACAAACTCTCGCTCAGGAACTAAATCCAGAAAAGTTACAAATAATTGTTCCTATTTTAAATGACGCTCAGCTTAAAGCTCTAGTTAGAGATTTAAATCCAGAGCAAGTAAAAGAAATTTTACCTCACTTAAAAGTGGATCAGTTCAAAGCACTTATTAAAACTTTAAATGACGAACAATTTACAGTGCTTGCAAAAGACTTGGCTGAGCACCACTTGACAATACTCTCCAAAGAATTAGAAGGTGATCAGTTGAAAGCTTTAGTAAATAGTCTGCAAGAAGACCAGCTGAAAGACTTAGTTAATAAGCTTGATCCTGAGAAACTCGAAGCAATTGCTCAGGATTTAACTGATTCTAATAGAATCCAGATTATCATTAAGTCTTTAGTTGATAATCCAGACAAACTTCAAGCTTTTGCTCGCAATATTTCTAATGAGCAGTTTAAGGAACTTTTGGATAATGTGGGTGCAGAAGAGCTTAAAGACATCATTCACAAACTGCCTTATGAGAAAGTGACAGCTGTGATTGGTGATCTCAGCAATCAAGATCAGTCTAAAGCTATTATTGATGCATTAAAAGGGGAACTTGAAGAGCAGAGTAAACAGAACAAGGAAATGATTGAGATGCTCAAGCAAATCAAGGACGATATGCCAGAAATCGGACAGGCTCCAGACTTCACAATAGTAGACATTAATAATGACTCACTGTTATTTGTATAGTAGTGATTTATAAAGATAGGTAGTTTTTTTATAGGAGGTAACTATTATGAATAAAAATATAAAATTATATTCTAGTGAAGAAGTTGAATCAAATAATGCATTGCAACTTCAGAAACCGGCGTTTGATAAACCAAATTTTGCAATACCAGAAATAAAGAAGATTACTACTAAAAGCGTACCGGATGGAATTGATATAACTAAGGTTATGGAAGAAGAAGAGATTAATGCTATACCGGTAATCACGGTAAGCGTTAAGAATCTTAAAAATTTTTATGATGGTCTGATGAAAAGTATTAATAAATATAACGGCGATATAAGTGAGGCGATTACAAATGGCGTAGTAACACCACTGTCATTAACTATAGAAAACATAGGCGCAAAGACAAGCGAGATAGACGATAAACTCAAAGATCTTCAGGCTAGACTTGATGATATACCAGAGATTGGAGAAGCTCCTCCATTACTCCATATTACTGGTGAAGAGAACGGATTGCTTTAATAAAAAAGGTAATAGCCTGAAATCAGGCTGTTACTCTCTCTACATATCGTTTCAATACAGCTGAATTAGGGAATCTATTTTAAAACTTTCGGCATATAGTTCTCATCATGTTTTGCAAACACCGTATCTGCAAGAAAGGTACTATTATCAAACATTTTACCTTGCACAACAATACCACTTTTTTCTGAAAACATCGGTGGAAGTATCCCTTGATATTTCACTATAACGCTCTTATTAAAATCTGTTATTTGAAAAACTACTTCGCTTTCGCTCCGTATCACGCTATTTTCAACAACCATTCCACCAACACGGATTGGCTTTTGACTATTTGGCAAGACTATGGCCTCACTTACTGTATAGAAAAATGAGATATTTTCTTTGAGCGTTGTTAAAATAAAAAAAACTGCACAACTTAAAAAGCAGAAAATTCCTGAAGTTATAAGTAATCGCTTATGTTTCTTCTTCATGATTATCTTTCAGGCTTTCTAGAATTTTTTTACTTTTAGTATAGCAAGAAATGGTAAAAATCAGTTCTCCGGTAATCAACGTAAAACTAATAAGGTAAGCAAAAATTACATATGTATTCATAATGCATTATCAATAAATAACTCACCTGCATCAAAATAAATTAAGCTTCCATCCTTTTGCTGCAACACCAATTTACCACTTTTATCTATATCAGCAAAAATTCCCTCATACAATTTGTCAGCTAACTTTACACTGATTTGCTCATTCATTTTGAATGCTTTTTTTAACCACATTTCTCTTATAGCATAAAACCCATCAAATAGCCATTGCTTTCTTAGTTTATTAAAATTTATTATTAATTTCTTTAATAGATCTATGTTAGATACAGACTCACCGTAATTGCTAATGCACGTTGTTCCTGGAAGTGGTGCATGACTGACATTAATTCCAATTCCTATAATGAGCCAATTCGAATTGGATCTTTTTTCAAGCAATATTCCACTTATTTTCTTGCCATCAATAAGGGCATCATTTGGCCACTTATACTGGAGATTTAGACCATTTATAAATGACAGTATAGTATTTCCAACAGCAAGAGCAGTAACAAAAGTCAATTCTGTTAATTTGCTAACATCCGCAATTTTATTCACCAAACCCTTCTCTGTCATCCCAATGCCCTCTGATGTCATCCCAGTGCTTGACACTGGGATCCATTCTTCTTTTTTTCTAGATTCCAGCGTCACGCGCTGGAATGACACCGAAAGCTGGCTTTCATTCAGATAATCGTTAAAGAGGTTTATTACCAAACTTGCATAAAAATTACCCTCTGGAGAAATCCAACTTTTTCCGGTACGCCCTCTACCCTCTGTTTGTTTGTCGGCAATAATAACGGTTTCATTTGATATTCCTTTATCAATTAAATCCAACGCTTCTCTATTAGTGCTTGAAACTTCTTTGTAATGATGAATATGAAAACCCTCAGGGATCATCTTGTCAGCTCTTTAGTTCAATGAGTGAGTAAAGATCTTCTACATACAAGAAAAGAACGAGGTTGATCAGTGAAGCCACTGAAGTGATAATGAATAGACCCTTAGAATAAGCAACCTTATTACCACTAGCTTTATCAAAATACATAACTTTCATGATATTTAAATAATAGTAGCATGATATCACACTCGCTATTACAAGGATCAAAGACAGGCTGATAAAGCCAGAATTTATTAAACTTTTGAATATAAAAAATTTAGCGATAAAACCTGCAAGTGGAGGTATTCCCGACATCGAGAGTAACAGCACAGAAAGATGAAATGCTACAATTGGGCGTTTCTTCCCTATACCAGATAAATTTGCAATATCACAATCGTCATCGTCAATTTGTACGAGATATGAGAATAGCCCTATGCTTGTGATGATATATATCACCAGATACATTAAGGCACTATCTGTTCCTGCTTGTGTAAAAATAGAAAGTGAAGCAAATATAAAACCAATGTGACCAATTGAACTGTAAGCAAGCAGCCTTTTTAAGTTTTGCTGACGCAAGGCCCCAAAAGCTGAGATAAGCACAGACAATGCTGAAACGTATAAGAAAATAGGCTGAACATAACTTTTTACATTTACTAACTCTTCATTCATCAATCGAATTAAAAATGTTACAAGTGCAGCTTTTGGGGCCGTAGAAAAAAACGCAGTTACTATGGTAGGTGCACCTTGATAGACATCTGGAGCCCACATATGAAAAGGAGCAATAGCAAGCTTGAAACACAAACCAATAAGGATAAAAACTAACCCAAAAACTATTCCATAAGTTATCTGATGGTTTTGCAAGAATGAACCGAGCTCAGAGAAATTGACTTGTCCTGTATATCCATAAAGCAGCGACATTCCATATAGCATAATGCAGGAAGATAGTGCACTAAGTGTAAAATATTTCACTCCTGCTTCACATGAATAAGCTGAATCTTTATTAAAGCTAGCAAGAACATACAAAGATATACTCATCAACTCAAAAGCTAAATAAAAAGAAATCAGACTATTTGCTGAAACCAAAGTTATCATGCCAAATAGCGCAAAAAGAATCAGTATTGAAAATTCATATTTATAGTCATATTTTGATAAATTCAGCATCAAAAGTATTAAAATTCCTGTGCTGAGAATTAACCCTTGGGCTGACCTGATGTATAAATTGAGTTTTAACAACGAATTAAAGAGAAAAATTTCATTGTTTTCTGCCGAAATAATTAAAATAATCAAAGTTACCACTGTGCAGCCAAGTGCTAATAAGTTGATAGTTCGGCGGTTAAATATAATTCCAAGCAGTAGCAACACTAACGAGGAGATAATAGAGAACGTTTCCGGCAATATCTGTATATAATTCATAGCGCATTATATTTGACTAACAAATTTGCCATACATGGCTTCAAATAATTCAGTGCAAGGGTTGGGTAGAATCCAAGCAAAATAACAAACACTGCAAGCAGAATTAAGACAGAAAATTCTATGCTATCCAAGCGATTATTTAATAATTTAGAATAGCTAACCCCCCATATTATTTGCTTACATAAATTCAGCATATAAACTGCGCTTAAAATAGTGCCAAGTGCGATAAATCCTGTAAAAAACCCTATGCTCTTAAACATTCCAACCATAGCCAAAAACTCACCTATGAATCCAGATGTTCCAGGTAGCCCTATTGAAGCCATTGAAAATAAAATGAACATAAAACCAAATTTTGGCATTGTGTTTACTATGCCAAAATACTTTGCAATCTCCAAAGTTCCAGTTCGAGTATATAGCATTCCAACACATAAAAATAAAGCAGCAGAAATAAGGCCATGACTAATCATTTGAAATATGCTACCCAGTACTCCTTCCTCACAAAATGAAAAGAGGCCAGCAGTAACGATCCCCATATGTGCTATTGAAGAATAAGCTATTAACTTCTTTATATCATCTTGAGCAAACGCAACTAGAGAAGCATATATCACCGCAATAATGCTCAGCACAACAACGAAATTTGAAAAATACAAACTTGCCTGAGGAAGCATTGGAATAGAAAACCTTAAAAATCCATATCCCCCCATTTTAATAAGCAAGCCAGCTAAAATCACAGATCCAGAAGTTGGTGATTGCACATGCGCATCAGGAAGCCAAGTGTGAAATGGAAACATCGGTACTTTTATTGCAAAAGAAATAAAAAATGCAATCCACAGCAATGACTGCACTTCAAGATCAAGGCTTGGCACTAATGTAGCTAATTTTTGTATATTAAACGTCCCAAAAGTGCTATAGATGTACACCAATCCAAGTAGAAATAATAATGAGCCAGTTAATGTATAAAGAAACAACTTAAACGTTGCATATATCCTTTGCTTCCCTCCCCAAATGCCAATAATAAAGAACATTGGTATTAAGACAGCTTCAAAAAACACATAAAAGCTTATGGCATTCAGTGAAACGAAAAAACCGACTACAAAACTCTCAAGCAGTAGAAATAATGCCATATAGGCTTTTAGGGTCGTATAACTCATTTTGCAGTTGTAGAGTATACAAATTACAAACAAGAAAGTTGTAAGCAGAAGGAAAAGCAACGATATACCATCCACCCCTATTCCTACATTCTTGATTGGATAGCTGACAAACTGAAAGTCCGCATTGTTATAATCAAATTCTATACAAGCTACAATGCTAAGCAAAAATGGAAGTACAGCAAAAAATAGGGCAAGGAATCTTAAGTGTATAGATTGATGATTAATCCTGATTAAGGGTAAAATCAACGCTCCTATCAGTGGAAGCAAGAATATACTAAGTAACAACACCTTCTATTTAATTCCAATAATATATAAAGCACCGATTATTAGAGTAACAAACATAATAAATGCATAATCAAATATATAACCAGTTTGCAACTTTACAGAACTTTTTGAACATTCATTAACCAATCTTACAACACCATTTGGCCCAAATGAATCAATAGCCTTAACATCAAACTTCCATAGAAGCCTAGACATAAACCTTATTGGTACAATTATAACAAACTCATACACCTCATCAAAGTACCATTTATTCTGCAAAAACTTAAGTAAAAATTTACTCTTAATTTGCCTAATTACTTGATATTGGTAAATTAGGTACGCAAGTGCTATTCCACTTAGGCTCGCCAAGGTTGGTAGCAATTTTATAAATAAATTACGCACTCCATGCTCATCAATAACTACTAAACTTGATTTCCAAAACGCATTACTAGTTATGTTCAAAATATTTGCTCCCCACACTCCAGAAAATACTGATCCAAAAGCAAGTATCAGTAATGGTATAAGCATAATCTTCGGTGCTTCATGTATATTAATTTTACTTTGTTTTTGGCTATGGAACACAAGAAGCAATAACCTCCAAGAGTAAAACGCTGTGAAGAATGCAACAACTAAGCTTATTACAAAAGCAAAGCTATCCGTGCTATAAGCATGTTCAATTATCAAATCCTTTGAGTAAAAACCTGCAAATGGAAATATTCCAGAAAGCGCAAGAGACCCAATCCACATGAGAGTGTAAGTGCAAGGGATTTTCTTCCAGCAATTTCCCATTTTCTGAATGTTTTGCTCATGATGCATTGCATGAATCACATTGCCAGCACCAAGGAATAGTAGAGCTTTAAAAAAAGCGTGGGTCATTAAATGAAAAATAGCAACATTGTAAGCAGAAAGCCCACATGCCATGAACATATAACCAAGTTGACTGCAGGTTGAATAAGCAATTATTTTCTTTATATCATTCTGAGTAATCGCAACGGTGGCTGCAAAAAAAGCAGTAAGTGCCCCAACGATAACTATTAATTCTCGTGCCACATTTGATAACTCAAACAATGGAGAACATTTTGCTATTAAAAATATACCTGCTGTTACCATCGTTGCTGCGTGAATGAGTGCAGAAACAGGGGTTGGCCCTTCCATTGCATCTGGCAACCAAACATGTAAACCAAGCTGTGCAGATTTACCCATACAGCCAATAAAAAGTAATATGCATATTATATGAATTATTTTAAATTCACAGCAGAATGCCCTAATGTTCTGTGCGCCAAGAAGATCAGCTGTGTCAAAAACTTCAGTAAATTTCAAAGAGTGAAATGTATAATAAATAAGAAAGATTCCAATTAATAGTGCAAAGTCTCCTACCCTATTTACAACAAATGCTTTAATTGCTGCATTATTTGCAGAATATTTTTGGAACCAAAATCCTATGAGTAAATAAGAACACAGGCCAACTCCTTCCCAGCCAAAGAAAAGCTGCACGAAATTATCGCTTACAACCAGCACAATCATGCAAAATGTGAACAGCGATAGGTAAGAAAAAAACCTCGACTTCCCTTTATCATGCTCCATATAACCGATAGAATAGAGGTGGACTACTAGTGAAACGGTGGTAATAACAATAAGCATTAAGGATGAGAGAGCATCCACACTAATTGCCCAATTTACTTTTAATACACTTAATGAAAATAAAGGAAATAAACTCAAGTGATAATTTTCAGAGAAGGTGAGAAAAATATACCAAGATAAAACTGCAGATATTCCAATCCCTGCCGTTGTAACTAACTGACTAAAAACATCTCTTCTAAAAAGTGCTGCAAATAGCGAACCAAATAGTGGCAAAAATACTATTAATTTCAGTATATCCATCATACTTTCATTCTTTCATTAAGTTCGCTTGTTCAACATCTATATTGCCACGGCTTCTATAATATACAACCAATATTGCAAGCCCAACTCCTGACTCTGCTGCCGCAACAGTCAACACAAACATCACAAAAATTTGCCCAACTATATCATTCATAAAGGCAGAAAAAGCGACTAGATTGATATTAATTGCCAAGAGTAATATTTCTATTGATAACAGTATGTTGATTATGCTCTTACGGTTGATGAAAATACCGCATATTCCAACAGTGAACAAAATAGCAGCAACTATCAGAAAATGATTTAATCCTATTTCCATTCTACTCCTTTTCCAAATTTAGCCTTAACCAATTTTACAGATGAAGATTGTGTCAATTGCTTTAATACATTCTGTTTTTTAACTCCTTTTTTCTTGTCCTGCAAAGTAAGAGCAATTGCACCGACAATTGCAACAAGTAGCAAAATTCCAGAAAGATGAAAAGCGTACATGTAGTCGGTATACAGCAAATTACCAATAGCTTTCACATTATTGGCATTATAGTTTATAACATTACTTATATTCAGTGCTGAGCTGCGAATAACAAAACTGATAATCAAAAAAAACACAACACACAACATAGCACCAAGAGTGAAATGCTTTGCAAAACCCTGGCGCAACCTTATGTAATCAATATCAAGCATCATAACTACAAAGAGGAATAACACTGCAACTGCACCGATGTATACTATCAGTACCATCATAGCGATGAATTCAGCTCCAAGAAGAATAAAAAGCACTGCAGAGTTAACGAAGGTGAAAATTAAAAATAATACTGCATGCACAGGATTTCTTGCGCTAATTACGCATACAGCAGATAAAATGCTAAGAATTGCAAAAAAATAAAAGAAAAAAGGCATTGATACTTTAACTGCAACAATAGTTACTAATTTAAAGTGACTATTGTTGTAAAGTCAATACTAAATGCCTGCCTTATGGATAAACTTGCGATTGTGATTCTAAACATTCAGGAGTAAGTACATTCTTAATTGCAGTACCTATGCTCATATGACGGTCCTTTTGCCTTTCTTCACTTACTTTCTCGCAAAACTTTCCAATACCATAACCCACCAGTGCACCAATAACAGTGGCTGCAATAAATACCGCAACAGCAGCAATAGCTGGGGTAAAAGTAGCAGCTCCTGCAAGATATGCTATAGCTGCTCCTATCACTGCACCACTACCTAAAGCACAATAAGCTCTACGAGCATTTTGTTTGCTTTTAGATTTTTGTGAAATCTCTTCTATTATTTTAAGTTTTTCTGCTACTAAATCACTATCTTGTTGTTTTTCTTCATCATTTAATTCACCAAATTTGTACAAAATTTTTGCAGTACATTCTAAGCACTCTCCAATAGACTGCACATATTTTTTTACATCTATTTTTCTATAACAGCGTTCTCTCAAGGTATCACAATTGAAATAATCAAGATTCATCATACATACATCACGTATTTCGTGAATTTGTTTAATAAATTCCCTAGTGGGCTCTTTTAAAACAGATTCAACATACTTATCTAGTTTGTCAATCTTTTCTTTAACCAATCCAGCACTACAGGCATTTGACTCTATAGACCATAAAGATTTAATGATGTCCATTTCTTCAAGTGAAAGTTTTCTTTGCTCATCAGAATTAGTAGGCATATTTTCTCCTATTTACTATACTTAACATACAATAATTTTAACTAATATTTTCACAATTCTCAAATTTAGGCGTCCATTTTTCTTAAAGTTCAAAGTATACAACAAAAACTTTACAGAGTGCAAGTAGTAAAATTCTTGACAACTTTAATTTATTAATGCATAATATATGTATATTAATAGTCAGCGGTAGCTCAAAATGTACAACATATTTGGTTATTTCAAAACTTGTGACAAGCAAAGTGGAAAACTAGATAGAGAGAATGATCAATACACCACAAGAGATTACATGACAATTTACTTTAATAACACACTAGCCAGTTTAGATAGATCATGGAGAGAATTTAAAGAAAAAGTGTATGGATTTATGTATGATATCGGAACTTGGTTGAAAGAAACATATGAAAATCTCACTGAACGACCTGCAACGCATAATCACTATACCCCAAAAGAAAAACCCCTTGTTGAAGAAATAGAAATGAAGGAACTAAACCGTACATATAAGCCATTCCAAACTCCACCTATCCACCCAACAAGCAGCAGCCTAGATCAGATCAATTTATCGTTACCCACCACATCCAAGCTGCCTAACAAAGATATATACAAAACGTAACACTTGAGTGAAGCATCCTTTAACTGTTCTATTCAATAAAACCTTTACAATATTTCGATCATAGGTTTAACTTTACGAAGTTATAATCTATAGGGCTACGATGAACGATTATCTCTCACTGCTAAATCCAGAACAACAATCAGCTGTAACTAACATAGATGGACCAGTTTTGATACTGGCAGGAGCCGGAACGGGAAAAACAAGAACGATCACTTCAAGAATAGCACATATAATTCGAAATGGTCACGCTTACTCTGATGAAATATTAGCAGTTACATTTACAAATAAAGCAGCAAATGAGATGGTATCAAGGGTACTTGAGCTAACGGGCACAAATATACCATGGCTTGGCACTTTCCATGCAATTGCAGCGAAAATTTTGCGCCAGCATGCAGAAATTGTGGGCTTAAACTCCAATTTTACAATCATTGGTGTGGATGACCAATTACAGGTAATAAAAAATATTATTAATGAAATAAGCCCTGATTACCTATCAGAAAAATGTAAGACCATTATGAATATTATTCAGCAATGGAAAGAAAAGTGTTTGTTGCCATCTGAAGTGGAAGATATTCAATCATTTAGGCCAGTGTACGTAACTGCACTCAAAGTCTATCACCAGTATCAGGAAAGGTTAAAATTCCTTAACTCTGTCGATTTTGGTGACTTATTGCTATATAACATACAACTCTTTAATCAAAAGACCGAAGTTCTGTCCTACTACCAAAACAAGTTTAAATATGTCATGGTAGATGAATATCAAGATACAAATGCGATACAATATCTTTGGCTAAAATACCTTGCAAAAGAGCACTCAAATATTTGCTGTGTAGGAGATGACGATCAATCAATATACAGTTGGCGTGGTGCAGAAGTTGAAAACATTTTAAAATTTTCTGATGATTTTAAAAATGCAAAAACCTTCAAACTGGAATGTAATTATAGATCAACGTCTCACATACTTGCAACTGCGTCATATGTTATCAATCACAATAAGACTCGCTTAGAAAAAAAATTGTGGACAACAAACATTGAAGGGGAAAAGGTAAATCTAATAAAATTATGGGACGGAAAAGCTGAAGCAAGGTTCATAAGCGAACAGATATTAAAGCTTAATCAATACAGATTTAGTGACATTGCAGTGCTGGTAAGGGCTACTTTTCAAACTAGAGTTCTCGAAGAGTATTTTATAAAATATTCAATTCCCTACAAGATTATAAGTGGCGTAAAATTCTACGAACGTCAGGAAATCAGGGATGTAATTGCATATTTAAGACTTGTTACAAACAATAACGATGACTTAGCTTTTGAAAGGATCGTAAACCGGCCAAAAAGAAGCATAGGAGCTACAACTCTAAAGAAAATATACACGACTGCTCAGGATAACAAAATTTCTTTTTTTGAGGCAGCAAAAATATTAGTTAATAGTAATCAAGTAACCGAAAGAATTAAACTCTCACTAAATGATTTTTTAAATAAAATTAAAGCTTGGGAAGAAATAGTAAGCGTAAAACCACTGCATGAATTCGTTAAAATCGTAGCAAACCAATCAGGTTATATTGAAATGCTTGAAAATGAGGAGGTAACAGGCTTAGCACGAATAGAAAATGTCAAAGAGCTCATCTCATCTTTAAAAAATTTCGATAATGCCACAACTTTCTTGGAGCATATAAGTCTGGTGATGGAAGTGGATAATATGAATAACGATGACACCGTATATGTTATGACTCTTCATGCAGCAAAAGGACTTGAATTCCCGTGCGTGTTTCTACCTGGTTGGGAAGAGGGATTATTTCCTCATCAGAGATCTTTTGATGACAAAAGTGCTAAAGCTTTAGAAGAAGAAAGGAGACTCGCATATGTTGGCATAACCAGAGCCAAAGAAAGGTTAATCATTTCATGTGCAGATAGGAGGGAAATTAACAACCAGTGGCAACCGATGCGCACTTCTCGGTTCATTAAAGAATTGCCAAGAGAAAATGTTGAGGTAATTAAAAGCAACATTGCCTACTGCTAAAATGTAACCGTTCAGGCAATGGCGTCAACTTAAGAGCATACATTAGACCTCTTGCATAACCATGTAACATTGGGAATAGAAACGAAAAAACTTACTTGACACCATTTGCCAGTCCTCTTATCATGATACTGAAGCTATTTATTTATCTCCGCAGTGGATTAATGACAAAAAAACTTAATGTATTTGGCGTAAATCATGCTTAATTTTTGCACTATGTGCACCTCATGTCTTTATAAAACTTCTAGGTTTTTACCTATATAAGCTGAAACGCGCTGTTTAAGACAGTAAAAGACGTCAAATAGACAAGGGAGAATTTGAATACTAGCTACCCTAGGGTTTCTTTGCCTTTTTTTCCGCTCAGTAAATTTCTTAACGTTTATAATTTGGGTTAGTCGCATTTAAAAGCGGCTGAATCGTAGCGTTTAGAATAAAAAACGCCAATATTTTGAAGTACATATAAATAACTAGTTAACCATGGGGCTTCTTTTGCCTTTTTTTTCATTTGGTAAATTTCTTAAATATTTATGGCTAAAGTAACTTAGGTTCACCGACAATCGTCATCCCGCTACGTGTTAGCGGGATCTATAGACCTGCTGCAAAAGATGATTGAAAAAATGATGTGAGAGAGGTAAAAGAAGAATAAGCAGATTGAGTAAGGTAAAAAAATGAGCTTTAGTTACTATAAACCCCAGTTATGGATTAACCAACGAAGTAAAGCTGAGAAATACAGGGCTTTTTCGATTGCATTGAATAAGAAATGAGGGTAGAAAAAATATGTACCAAGAAATTTACTGTGGATCTATGCCGAGTGTGCTCAAGTTCAAATTTGTTTTTTAGGCAGCCAAAAACCGTTTCAACAATCGATCTTTTCCCTAGTAAAATCTTCTCTTTCAGCGAAATCAGTGCATTTTTCATACCTTTTTTCACTTTAGTGACGAGTTTTAGACCTCTATCGAATAGTTTCTCAAAGAGCTCTTTCTTTATATAGCCCTTATCTCCAAACAAAAGTCCAGTTAGTTTTTTGGTTAGAGTTGGTACAGGTTTTCTGTCATCGACGTTACCTCTGGTTAGCGTAACACCTTGAATTTCACCTATTTCATTGATTACTACATGTAATTTAAAACCAAAAAACCAGCCGTAAGTATTCTTTCCTAACTCTGCTAATCCTTTGAAAACCTTATTTCTTGAGATTCTTTTTCGATGGCATACTGCTATTGAAGTAGAATCTATGTAGGAAATCCCGGTCATTTTTGCTTGTTCACAAAACCATTGCAAAAGTAATGCTAAATACCACAAAACTCGCGGCTTTAAGGCAATAAATCTGTGATATGAAGGCAGCTTTGAAAACTCTGATCTATAGAATAACTGAAGATAACAAAGATAAAAAGCCTTGAAGTTTTTACATGGTGATTTATGGTATAATAGGATTATGGTTAGAATTTCTGAGTGCGCTATTTCTGGTACTCTGGTTGGTTTTTTGCCGTTTGATAAGAACCTATTTGCAAAATTATCATCTACCGCACGACAAAAATCCTCGACGCAACAGTACAGTTCTGTAATATCTTTCTTCATGTGTAACCTCTTATTATTACTAAAATACTCGAGTTTACCCTGTTTCCCTCTTCTTAGTTATACTTTTATCTATTTTCTAATCCATAACTGAGGTTATAACATGAAGAAACACCCAAGAAACTTTCGTAATATAACAGGTTTAACTATAGAGGAGTTCGAAAAGGTGGTAGAAAAAGTGAAGTCTGAGTGGGAAAAACTTGAAAAACAGAAAAAGTGCCATGGTAGAAGATCACAACTACCAACTCTGGAAGACAAGTTATTTTGCGTAATTTTGTACTATCGCACTTACATAACACATAGATTTTTAGGGTGCCTGTTCAATGTGCACAACGCAAATGTATGTAGGTTACTGAAGAAAATAGAGCCATTACTTGCCAAAAAAGTTACTATAACAAAAGATAGAAGTATGACACCAGAAAAAATACTAAAGATTCTGGCTGATGTTACAGAACAGCAAACACAGAGGCCAGAAGATAGTAAAAAACGGAAGAAATCATATTCAGGAAAAAAAAGAACCAACACTATGAAAACTGAAATTGTTGTTGAGGAGAATGGAAAAATTTTGTCAGTGTCAAGGTCACATCGCGGCAAAATTCATGACTTTCGGATAAGAAAACAGGAAAATTTTTGCCAAGAAATAGTATAAAATACGCTGATTCTGGGTATCAAGGCTGGCAAAAATTGCAGAGCAATGTTGTAATTCCGTATAAAAAGTACCGTAAAAAGTCATTGACTCCAGAGCAGAAGGAACATAACAGAAGGTTAGCATCATTTAGAATGAGAGTAGAAAATAAGATTCGCGAAATAAAAATATTTAAGATTATGTCACATGTTTACCGTAATTTTCAGAAGAAATACAACTTGAGATTTAATATTATTGCTGGCATTATAAATCTTAAGCATGCCTTTTAGTTAACCTTGATTTTAGCCTTCCTACTCCCCTTTTTCTTACTTCTTGATTCGCAGCAGGTCTTAAGAAATAATGCATATGTTGCAAAAAAACTAAATGCTGTAATTGCAGCAAAAAAGCATAGTATAACAGCCGTAGCAAAAATATGTTGCATTTCAAGGAAGGCACTTACTGCATGGATAAAGCACATAAAATTTGGAAGAGAAGAAAAATTATTTGCTCCACCTCAACGCCGTAGAAAAACTATATTGAACCAAAGTCAACTTGAACAAGTTGAGGTGTGGATAGAGGAAAACCCCAATATTACTATTAAAGAAATGAGAATAAGAATCCAAGAAAGATTTGGTTTGAATATCAGCAAGTCCACAGTACACCGTAACATGCAAAGAATGAAATTCTCATATATCACACCAAGACCAGTGCATAACGGACAAGATAAAAGTAAACAAGAGGAGTGTAAAAAAAATCTCAATGAAACTATTGTCATGCATCCCGAAAAAGAGCTATTTTTCTTCGATGAATCGCGGTTTGGCACACATTCAAAGATTGGACACGGGTGGTTTAAAAAAGGCATTAGGACACAGGTTAAGGTAAAACTAGGTAGGCAAAATTTTTATCTCTATAGTGCAGTTAATCCCAGAAATGGAGAGAGTTCTAGCTTATTTGCACCGAATGTCAACACTGATTGTATGAATATATTTCTTGAGCAGATGTTGCAATATTTAGGAACACGAGAGTTGTGATGGATTGCGCTAGTTGGCATAAGTCAAAAAATTTAAAGGTACCTAAAAATATCGACATTATATACCTACCACCATACTCACCTGACCTCAATCCTGTTGAGAGGTTTTGGTTATATATAAAACAGAACATTTTACGCAATAAAATCTACGATATAATTGCTCTGCTTGAGAGCGCTTTGTGCAAATTTATTGCCTCCCTTTCCCATTCCATAATTAAACAACTCTGCAATGCTTCTTATTTGGTTCACTAATAATGAGAAGTGGTATAAGTATTGCTATGCAGACCTTTTTTGACAGTATGCATATTGCTTACCAAAAAAATATTGATGACATTAAAATAGATTCTGATATCGGTTTTGACTTCGTCGATTCTTCTGTCAGATAAGTCATGCCTGTCAGATCAAGTCTAAACTATTACATATGATGAAATCGTATCTGGATTCCAGACTGGAATGACACCATTTGTTGTGCAAATTACCTTTGCAAACAAATGTTCGTACAGCTGTGTGTCACGCACTTTGCTTCAATATTTGCACATTAGCCACTCCCCTGAACAGACAATGGCGTCAACTTAAGAACCTGTTTAAAATCTTCGTAATAAGAGAGAAATGAAGGAGAGAACAACCATCTGTAAGCTAGTGTTGAGTTTCCGCTCGCAATTTTTCCACAAACGCCTACATTTTTCCAACCAAGCAAAAGAACGCTCAACAACCCATCTCTTTGGCAATACAACGAAAGAGTGTAATTCACTTCGCTTTATTACCTCAACAGTTGCACCAATAGTAGCTTTTATTTGAGTTGCAAAATTTTCTCCTGTATAGCCAGCATCAACCAGTATATTTTTAACTTCAGAGAGGTTTTCTTCAGCCTTTTCCACCATTTCCACAGCACTGCTACGATCAGTTACTTCTGCCGTTGTTATATGAATTGCATGTGGCAAGCCTTGCGTATCAACTGCAATATGACGCTTTATGCCTGAAATCTTTTTACCTGCATCATAGCCCTTTTTTTCAGCAGTATCTGTGTTTTTAACACTTTGTGCATCAATTATACAGAAACTGGTTTTCTCTTTCCGACCATTGCTGATACGAACCTCTCCAACTAATTTTTTTTAAGACTACTTCCAGCAAGCTTGGTTCTGCTCCATTCTTTTTATTCCACATTTGAAAATAGTAATACACGTTCTCCCACCTTGGAAAATCTTTTGGCAGCATTCTCCACTGGCAGGCGCTTTTTAGGATATATAGCACTGCACAAAATACATCATACAAATCAAGTTTCCTTGGTTTTGTTTTCTTTCTGCTACTCTCCAGTATTGGTCTGATTTTTTCAAATTGTTCTTGACTTATATCGCTTGGATAGCTTTTTTGCATAGATATACCTCTTTCTTAACTATGCCTACTTTACCTCATATTTTCGAGATCCTTAACAGGTTCTAAGAGCATACATTAGCAAACTCTCCTAAAGACATGATGGCGTTTGGGCTTATCTACTTTATTGCGGCTATACAATCTTCCCGGTCGGATCTTAACTTTGGCGCGTATACTTAAAAAGGGCTTGAAAATCTTTTGGCGCAACGAGCACTTGATAAAGTTTCTGTCTCATCACACCAAATAAAACTGAAAAATTTAAACGGTACTCGGCAATTTGATCTGGGTTCCAAGGCCCTTGTGCATCACACATATGAAGCGATAATATATTGCACATGACCAAGTTTGCCCAAAATTCTTGTAATACAGCCTCTAAATTTACCCCAGAAAAATTCTCTAACTCTGCTCCTACTTTGAGTCGTTTGTAGCACTCTTCTATGTGCCACCTTAATACATAAGCTTTACTGATATCTTCCAAAGTAAATTTTTCTCGATCAAAAAGTGAAGTAACTAATACCTCTGTTTCTCCGTTAGCTAATGTCAGCTCTTACTTTCTGTCCTTTCATTTTATTTTTTAGCTTTTCATTTTCTAATATAAAATCAAAATCTGATTCGCCAGATGCAATTCGTTCCCATAGCTTGCTATAATTTCTTTTTTGCAAGCGAAAAATAAAATCTACTTCCAAATCATCATGCTGCTGAATGAATTTTACTGAAGGATAACCACGATCATAGATAAATAATAATTTCTTTTGATTTAATGAACGCATTTGAGTGATAACTTCGGGTAATTGCTCTTCCGCCAACGTTTGTTCCCAAGCCGCAAGGCGAGCACTGCAAATCAGTGAAGTACATAAATCAACAAACAAAGAAACTCTTGCCAATGGTGGCATTGTGCCTGTTGTTCCATTTGGTTTAAAGCGGCCAAACTCGGATACAATTTCCTCAGAGCTGGGTAATCTCATACCAGAACCATCTGCTGCAATAAGTCTATAGCCTCTCCAGCTCAGATTCATCTTGATAGGCTGTTTGGATGCTTAAATTCTTTAAAACCTGTATTTATACCTTGCTTTAGAAAAAGCTTGCTTTGAGGGTACATGTCAATGGCTCCATAAGTTCACATTCTATTCCCAAACTTTTTTTAACTAACTTTAAAATCATAGAAAATACTGTCGTAAAAGGGAGTTTTCTTGTTCGCGTGAAACTGTTCTTTCCAACACAATGGATTCTCTGAAAAGCTTTCGAGTATATTATATTTTTAATTTGTAGAATAAAATTTTTTCCTTTTTGCATGTTTTACCTAAAAAGGACACATTTTAGACTTCTTTGTTGAAATAAAACAGCAACAAAAGTGCTATTTATTGCAGCTTTTGGGTAATTTAATGGTAAAAATTTTAGAGAGAATTTTTATACACTATCACCGATATTTTTCCTTAAGTTGACGCCATTGCCTGAACGGATACTAAATTTCTCTAATTGTGATTAAAATCTTAATTATTATTAATATTATATTAATAAAAACTTAATAATAGTTCTTAATAATATATGAACTAATATGTTTGCAATTTCGTATGACAAAGGAAACAAAAGATGGATATGCTTCCTTATATGTTGCAATTCAGGAAGGTAATATCGAAGCTGCAGAGCTACTAATAAAGTATGGCGTAAACGTCAATAATAATGGTGAGCGCAATCGTACACCACTGCATATTGCCATTGGACGTAAACAATTAGAAATAGCGAAATTGCTGATAAAAAATGGAGCAAACGTTAATGCAAAAACAAAAATCAATAGTAAAGATGGTTT
The DNA here is from genome assembly GCF_936270435.1 of Wolbachia endosymbiont of Oedothorax gibbosus. Classification (NCBI taxonomy): domain Bacteria; kingdom Pseudomonadati; phylum Pseudomonadota; class Alphaproteobacteria; order Rickettsiales; family Anaplasmataceae; genus Wolbachia; species Wolbachia endosymbiont of Oedothorax gibbosus. The sequence goes on along the minus strand of NZ_OW370567.1, from coordinate 1,183,802 downwards.
AACACCAATGCATTTTGCAGTGTTTGCAGATACGCCAGAATTTATAGAATTACTAGCTAGCCATGGTGCATTGATTAATGAAAGAGAAAGCACCGAAGGATACACTCCTCTTCACTTTGCTGCTTTGTATGGTAATAAAAATATAATACAAGCCTTAATTGATAAAGGGCAAGATATTGAAGATATAGATAACAATGGGCGAACAGCTCTATTTTTAGCTATCCGGCAATGCACTGAAGCAGAAAATGATAGCAGAGTAGAAGTTATCAGGTATTTAATAAACGAGCTCAAAGCAGACATAACAAAAAAAGACAATAATAACAATACAGTACTCTTTCCTGCCGCTAATAATTGCCCTGGAAAAGTGGTAGAATTCATCATTGAGCAATATATAAAAATCTTTGAGTTAAAGAATTTTATCAACCACAAAAATAATGATGGAATGGATGCTTTAGATATTGCGCTGAATAGTGAAAACAAAAAAGCTATTGAAGTATTAAGATCATATAGAGCAGATATTGAGAATAAGGTAGATGGTAGTACTCAAAAAATTACTGCAGAAAAACCAAGTAGTACCCTAGATGGAGCAAAAAGTGTAGAGATAGCATCTCCAATTAAGCAAAAAGTATAAGCTTTGTATCTGTTCAGGCAATGACGTCAACTTAAGAGCCTTCATTATCAAACTCTCCTAAAGACATGATGGCGTTTAGCACTTTATCGCTGTTATTTGCATGTTTCACCTAAAAAGGACGCATTTTAGACTTCTTTGTTGAAATAAAATAGAAACAAAAGTGCTGTTTATTGCAGCTTTTGGGTAATTTAATGGTAAAAGTTTTATAGAGAAACTTTACACACAATTACTGATATTTTTCCTTAAGTTGATGCCATTGTCTGTTCAGATGCATGGCTAATGCTGAAACAAAAATTCCAGTGCTCCCTTTCTTGTCATCCCAGTCTGGGATCCAGATTGGGCACTAAGTTGGTAAACACGAAAGCGCTTTACAACGTTTTCGATGGAACTGCGCGAAAGAACTGGATGCCAGTGTCACGCACTGGCATGACACCCATTTGTTCCTATAGTTGTCTTTTCTCGTCTACCTTATTTTGCCACTCTGCTGAACAGATACCGCTAACCAAACTAGAACTTACTATTTATAGCTGCAGCCTTAAGCAACGTATCTTATTTGTTTATGAAAATTGGTGTAATAATGTGTAATAGTTTAGACTTGATCTGACAGGCAAACAAAGTAAGATAAAAATATGAACAAATTTTAAAGGAGTGTCAGGCAACACAAGAAAAAATACTAAAACCAAAGTTGGGATTGCTAGAACTTGCAAAGCAATTAGGAAATGTATCACAGGCGTGTAAGGTAATGGGATATTCAAGGGATACATTTTACCGCTTCAAAGAACTGTATGAAACAGGAGGAGAAGAGCGAAAAGCAAGCCATTATATGCAAATAGAGTATCGGAGGATATAGAAAAAGCAGTAATTGAAATAGCAATAGAATTTCCAGCATATGGACAAGAAAGAGCAGCAAACGAAGAGAGGAATTCTCATCTCTGCAAGTGGAATAAGATCAGTGTGGCAAAGAAACAATCTTGAAAATTTCAAAAAGAGGTTAAAGGCATTAGAAGCAAAAGTAGCTCAGCATTTTAACAGAAGAGCAGATAACAGCTCTAGAGAAGGCTAAGGAAGAAAAAGAGGCCCATGGAGAAATTGAAACAGAGCATCCAGGATACTTGGGTAGCCAAGACAGTTATTATGTGGGTAATATCAAAGGTATTGGAAGAATTTACCAGCAAACCTTTGTTGATACCTATTCTAGAGTTGCTTTTGCTAAGCTTTACACAGAAAGGACTGCTATCACAGGTGCAGATCTTCTTAATGATAGGGTAATACCGTTTTTTGATGAACAGAAAGTATCATTACTACGCGTTTTGACGGATCGTGGTACAGAGTATTGTGGCAGACCGGAAAATCACGCTTACCAGCTGTATTTGGGGGTAGAAAATATTGATCATTCTCGAACCAAAGCTCGTTCTCCACAGACTAATGGCATATGTGAAAGGTTCCACAGAACTATGCAAGATCAATATTATCTTTAGAAAGAAAATTTACACCTCTTTGGCAGAACTTCAGTTAGATGTAGACCATTGGGTGCATTCTTACAATAGATCTAGACCGCATTCAGGTAAATATTGCTATCCTATGCAAACCTTTTTTGATAGTATGCATATTGCTTATCAGAAAAATATTGATAGCATTAAACAGGATGCTGATTTTGGTTTTGACTTTGTCAATTCTTCTGTCAGTTAATTCACGCCTGTCAGATCAAGTCTAAACTATTACAGTTAAAAACATGTTGCCGTCCACTTCCGCCTAACAAGTATAATGCGGCTTGACAAATTTGTTGTCATATCAGACCGCGGAGAGAACCATGGAAGCATGCTACTTAATCTATGTAAAATTATTAAAGATTATGGAGGAAATATGCTATTTTGATTTGTGTAAAAATTATTGTTGACTTATGTGCAATTAGAGAACCAACGGCCATTACTTAAAAGATTTTCAATTTGTCTTTATTGAGTTACCTAAATTTACAAAAAGCAAAGTAGAACAGCTAGAAAGCATAGTAGATCGTTGGCTATTTTTCTTTAAATATGCTGAAGAAACAACAGATGAAGATCTAAAAAAAATTGCAGAAAAGGCACCAATAATAAAGTTAGCCTACGATGAATTAGACAGATTTAGCTGGAATGAAAAGGATTTAGTAGCTTATGAAGAAAGAATAATGGATCTACGCAAAGAAGAAGCCATTCTTGAATACAGACTTGATCTTGCTAAAGAGGAAGGTAGAAAAGAAAGGGAAATTGAAGTTGCAAAAGCAATGCTGGCTAATAATGTTGATGTCAACACTATTGTCAAGTGTACTGGCCTTTCTATTAGTGAGATTGAAGAATTAAGTGGAAATCTGTGAACGGTTACCTTAGATTTACCTACAATTTGGTAACCCGTCATTCCGCTGCTTGTTAGCGGAATCTACAACGAGATACCGCGGCGGTATGACGTAGGGAGATCTCTACTGCTATTCCATGTCAAGAACAACCATAAGTTCATTAGGGTTCACATAACCTAAAGCATTTTTTGCTTGCTCATCAAGCAGATCTAAATCTAAGCTTTTTTCATACAAGCCAAATACTTTGTTGTCCAACTTTTCCTTTTCAGAAGAGACATCCTTTAGCAAAAGTTTATTGTACTCGATTTCTTTTTTTAAATCGATTAACGTCAATAAGCCACGTTTACCTGTAATTGTGCTAATGCTGAAATATAATGTAAGAAAAGAAATGAGTAAGGCTGCGCTTAAACACAGTAACTTTTGCTTCTTTTTAGATATAAGCACCATACTTTCACATACAAGAAATACATAACATGAAAAGGTGAACAAAAAGCTAAGAACCTTGACGCGCTTTACACCTTGGCTTTACCTTATTTATAATGTAAATCTTACCACCCCTTTTCACAACTTTACAATTTTTATCTCTATTACGATGAGATTTTAGCGACCCTTTGACTTTCATATCTATAGTAAGAATTAAATTACTTTACATTATAATCACTTATCAAGAGTTAGTCAATTGATAACATTTTATTAAAATATTGTATAATTGTTGCTGATACTTCTTCGATCGACTTTTGCGTGACATCAATGATTGGCCAGTTATTCTGCTTAAATAGTTCCTCTGCTTCTTTAATTTCCTCTTCTACTTTTTCAGGATCAGCATATATATTATTATCTTCGTTGTTAATTGAAGTAAGTCTATTTTTGCGTATTTCTATTAGTCTACTTACGTCTATTGTTACCCCTATCGTCAGTTTATTTTCTAATTTTGCTAAGTCGACATAAAAGGGTACCCCACTAACAAAAGGAATATTTGCAACCTTATAGCCTCGGTAAGCTAAATACGTACTGGTGGGAGATTTTGATGTACGTGAAACTCCAACCAAAATTATATCTGCTTTATCAATATCTTGAATATTTTGCCCATCATCATGATTAATAGTGTAGTTTATTGCCTCAATGCGCTGAAAATATCCGTTGTTTATCTCAGTATGCAAGTCAAGCTTTTCGTCTTTTTCAATTTCAAGATAGGACGAAATTTCTCTAATAATATGTGATAATATTGCTCTATAGGGAATTTTCAACTTTATACAGTTATCTTTTAGATATTTTCTTAGCTCATCATCAGTAATAGTGCATATAACAAAGTTATGCTCATCACTTTTCCTATTAATTTCCTCCAGAATTTTGTCAATCTGCTCCTCTTTTTTCACAAAAGACCAAACATATTCGATCGTTTCTATAGAGCGAAAGTGTTTCAGAGCTGATTTTGCAACTGATATAACAGTTTCACCACTTGAATCTGATACTAAGTGTAAATTAAGCTTTTTAAGGGTCATGTTTTATATAGTGTTATACTAAAAATAATAGCAAGCTACTCAAATTATGCTAATTTGTTGACCTACGTAAATATAGAAAAACTATCCTGTTGATAAAACTCAAACTAATTGGTAAATTCTTAACACAATTATTCTCAAAACGAATGTTTTTATTAAAGCCTACAAATTTCTCTTCTTTTTCTAAGAAAGCTCTACCTTGGCTTGGGGTTATTTGTTTCGCATGTTTTTTAATTGGAATGTTTTTGGCGTTATTCTTTTCCCCAGAAGATTATAAACAAGGAGAAATTGTACGAATTATGTACATTCATGTGCCTTCTGCATGGCTTGCTCTTGGAATATATGGACTTATTGCATCACTCAGTTTCATTTCATTGGTGTGGAACAATAGCATTGCTAGTATCTTGGCACATGCTGCTGCTCCTGCAGGGACAGTCTTTTCTGCAATATGCTTAATCACAGGTAGCATCTGGGGAAAAGGAACCTGGGGCACTTGGTGGGTATGGGATGCAAGGCTTACTTCAATGCTGATTTTATTTTTCCTATATGTTGGATACCTTTCATTGTGGAGCGCTTTTGATAATGAAGCGAGAGCAGAAAAATCAGCAGCAGTATTTGCCATTTTTAGTGCTATAAATATTCCCGTAGTAAAATTTTCTGTGAATTTATGGTCTACTCTCCACCAGCCTGCAAGTATTCTAAGAAGAGGTGGAGTAGCAATAGAGAGTTCCCTGCTGTTGCCACTCATTGTAATGTTTATGTTTTGTGCCACATTTTTTTTAGTAGTGTGGATACTGTATTCGCTTTACTTAATTAATTTATATAAGATAAAGAGAGAAATTAGTGTGCGATATTAGGTGGTCTTGCAATTCTATAGTAAAAATGTTTAATCTGACTTGAACACTCTTTACTTTAAGAGATGTAGGATTTTAAATTTCTCTTTCCATTTGTAGCGTATTGCATTAATATTTATGTATTAATTTAGAAAATAATGATGAATAACATTGTAATTGTTGGTCTGCAATGGGGTGACGAAGGCAAGGGTAAAATAGTAGATTATCTTTCTGAGAATGCAGATGCAGTTGTGAGATTTCAGGGAGGAAATAATGCAGGGCACACTATAGTAATAGATGATGAGGTTTATAAATTAAATTTACTGCCCTCTGCTGTTTTGAGGCCAGGCAAAATATCTATCATAGGAAATGGCGTTGCTCTTGATCCACACGCTCTAATCTCAGAAATAGAGTCATTGAAAATTAAAGGAGTAGACGTAAACCATAACAATTTGATGGTATCTGAAAGCTGTCCATTAATACTTAGCGTACATAAGGATAAGGAAAAGCTATTTGAAGACTTAAACGGAAATCGCAAAATTGGTACAACAAACAAAGGGATAGGACCATGTTATGAAGATAAAGTTGGAAGGAGAGCTATACGCCTTTGTGACTTAGAAAACGCAGATGAGCTCAATAAAAGGGTAGATACTCTTTTGAATTACCATAATGCTATCAGGAAAGGCCTTAACTACCAGGTGGTTAAAAAAGAAGAAATATTAAAGGAAATTCAAGAAATTTCAGAAAAAATTCTTTCATATAAAAAACCTGTGTGGAAGATATTAAATGACTTTATGAAAGAAGGTAAGAAAGTAATATTTGAAGGCGCCCAAGGCACATTTTTAGATATTGACCACGGAACTTACCCTTTTGTTACTTCAAGTAATACTGTAGCGTCGCAAGCAATAACAGGCTCAGGATTAGCCTCCAATGCTTACATTATTGGTGTGGCAAAAGCTTATACAACCAGAGTGGGCAATGGTCCATTCCCTACTGAGCAAAAGAACGAAGTGGGGGATAGCTTATTTACTATAGGCAAGGAATTTGGAACAGTGAGCAATAGAAGAAGGCGCTGCGGATGGTTTGACGCAGTTTTAGTGCGCCAGGCTGCACAACTTTCTGGAGTTTCAAGCATTGTATTAACCAAATTAGATGTGCTTGATTCTTTTGATACAATTAAAATATGCACTGGTTACAAGTATAGCGGAAAAATGTATGATTATTTACCCGCATTGCATTCAATGCAAGAGGAATTAGAGCCAATATATGAAGAGTTTCCTGGCTGGAAAGAAAACACTCAAGGGAAAAGGTCGATTGAAGCATTACCTATCAATTTAATAAAATATATAGACAGGTTAGAAAAATTAATAGGTGTACCAATTCATCTAATTTCAACTAGTCCAAAGAGAGAGGATATTACTGAGCTTAAAGATTTCTGAAAACGTCTTTTAACTTTTATCCAATAAAAAAAATACTTGCATAACTCAAAATACTAAGTCTATTATATAAGATATTATTATAAACTTATAGTGAGTAGTGTACAATGAAAGACAAAAGCTTAAGGTTAACACTTGCAGTTATTTTCAACACAATTAAGTTAATAACAAAAGTTAGTGTAGAACGAGGTTTGATTTTTTAATATATGTTAATTAGTATAATATAAATATAGTCAAAGGAGGTATGTTATGATTGGAGGTTTGACTAAGGGAGACAAAGCAGCAGAGGCAGGAAAAATAGGTGATCAATTTGAAAAGCATTTTTGTATTGGACCAACTTCACTGAATAGGGAAGTTTATTGCTCTACGCTTATCTACCATACATTCAAAGAGTTATATTCACAATTAGGTAATATCTCTTATGCTAATAAAACGAGATCAGAAAAAGAAATAATCGATTTTTATGTTCTACCTCAATTTGCACGTTTTAAAGAAATTTTTGATGAAGGTATAAAAAAGATCCTTCGTTTGAAAATTCTGCTATTGTAAAGTTTTGCCACTCAATTATAAAAGATAATAAATTACTTAAAGAACTAGAAGAAGTTAGTATTCCTGCCAAAAACTCTAGTGTAAAGGCAAGGATAAGCTTTCAACTGAAAAATCTGAAAGAAAAGGTGTGGTTCTTAAGAAAACTAAAGGAAAAAAAGAATTTCACTTACGTGCAGGGGGCTTTTGGGGAGGAGTGGAGTTTTTATGACCTAATAAACGATAGAGATTTTAAACAAACGTACATAGATAAAGCAGTAACAGAGTCTGCTAATAAGAGCTTTAAGGAAGATCTAAATAAATACATAGAGTTGGCAGAGCAGGGAAAAAAAGCTGCAAGTAAATATTTTGAGAGGGAAGGTGTAGAGCTTCGAGCTTATTACACAGAAACTGACAACACTCATAGAGTTTTGAATGTTAACCTTATTCATTACGATAAGAGTGAGCCAACAAGGATTAGTGACATTTTACAGCAAGAGAAAGAATTGAATATCTATTGCAATAAAAAACATGAAATACACGCTCATCAAGAAGATAAGAAAAGATATTATGAATTTAAAGAAGGCGCATGTTATGAAATGACAAGCACTTGGCCTGTAAAGGATGAGTTCGGGAATGTTTCAATTTGTACCATGATTATGAATGTGAGTAGCGATGGCATAACTGAAATACTAAAATTTGATAGTAAAGATTCTGTGTCATCGAAGGGGATCCTAGAATTAATAAAGCAAAACGATGAATTATATATTCAAGGTCTCTCTTTATATGATGCTGTAATGAAATCACTAGAAAAGGGTAAGGCTGCTGATGTTGTACCTACTGCTAATAATAATTTTCAAAATGAGTCTATAACGGCCTATCAAGATAAGGAACCAGAGGGGAAATTAGACCCTAAAGTTGATGATGACAATAGCCTTCCTCCTTCTATTAATAGCAATGCATTAATTCAAACAGAAGTCAATTTACAGCACACTGAAACTCAACCAGAAGTTGCTTCACAACAAATGGATGAATTGATTTTAAATAATCAGATGCTGTCCGAAGAAAACGTTGAATTGAAGCAAGAAGAAGCAGAGTTGCAAGTGATAAATCATGAATTAACACAAGAAAATCAGCAACTACAGGAGAAACTAGAAACAACCCAAGCAGAAGATAATCAAACAATTGTAAAAGAGAGGCAGAATAGCGATTTACAAGATAAACTTGGAGAAGAGGGACTAAAATTCGATATTGAAGAGCCAGAAAATGAGTACGAGGAATTCACAGAAGATATGATGCTTACACTTGAACTCACTGAAGATAATGTTGATGAATTAGAAGAGAGCCGTGATGCATTGAGCGACATCATTGCAGATAAAATTCAGACAATTGAAGAAATGAAAGAAGAAATAGAAAACTTAAACAATCAAGTGAAATACTTAGAAGGTCAAGTTACTCATGAACAAAGAATGAATGAGATCCCCAATGATTACGTACAAAAACTTTATACTATAACAGGAAACATTCCTAGTGAGTCTGATAATGCTCCACTAAAACAGGGAAGGTTATCCAGATCTTTAAGCATTGATGACGGATATGATAGCTGTAAGAACCTGTTCATAATCTCAAAAAAGTGATAAACTATGAGATGATGTATATGAATAAGGATATATGAGAAATTTATACCCAAGTGACATAAGTCGAGAACAATTTGAAAAAATCAGATCAATTCTGGAGAGTAGTAGGAAGAAAACAAAACCAAGAAAACTTGATTTGTATGATGTATTTTGTGCAGTGCTGTACGTCCTAAAAAGTGCCTGTCAGTGGAGAATGCTGCCAAAAGATTTTCCAAAATGGCGAAGTTGTTACGAATATTTTAAAAAATGGAGTGAAAAACCAAGCGAAGATACAGAAAGTACTTTGGAGCGTGTATTAAAAAAAATTAGTTGGAGAGACACGTATCAGCAATGGTCGGAAAGAAAGAACTAGTTTTTGTATAATTGATGCTCAGAGCGTAAAAAATGCAGATACTGCTGAAAATAAGGGCTACGATGCAGGTAAAAAAATTTCAGGAATAAAGCTCCATATTGCAGTAGATACACAAGGTTTACCACACGCGATTTATGTAACAACGGCAGAAGCAACCGACCGCAGCAGTGCCATGAAAATGGTCGAAAATGCTAAAGAAAAACTCTCTGAAGTTAAAAATATACTTGTTGATGCAGGCTACACTGGAGAAAATTTTGCAACACAAATAAAAGCAACTATTGGTTCGACGGTCGAAGTAATAAAGCGAAGTGAATTACACACCTTTGTTGTACTGCCAAAGAGATGGGTTGTTGAGCGCTCTTTTGCTTGGTTGGAAAAATGTAGGCGTTTGTGGAAAAATTGCGAGCGGAAACTCAACACTAGCTTACAAATGGTCGTTCTTGCTTTCACTTCTTTACTCCTTAAAAGATTATGAACAGGTTCTAAGGAAAATTGTGATGATGATTTATCTTCCAACATAAATCCTATAAGTTCTGTTAAGGGGAAGGCAAAGAGTAGAAACCGTAGCTCGTCTTCTCTTGGTGAGGTTGAATGAAAGTGAAAAATGCAGGTTCGAAAGCATTATTGTGAAGATGGTTGGTAGCAAGAGAAATACTTAAATGAGGTGCAAAAAGTCTTTTGTGTTGATAATAATTTAAAATCTATAGTAGACTGAAAAAGATTATTAAATTATAATATAACATATGATAAAAGATGAGAAATCGAAAACAATTTTTGAGGTGGAAGGGGCAGTAACTGCTTTACTACCTGCAGCAGAATTTAGAGTGAAACTGGACAATGAACATGAGATTATCTGTCATGTATCAGGGAAAGTGAGAAGAAGTAAAATACGCATCATTATAGGGGATAGGGTGTTAGTTGAGATGAGCATTTACGATAGGAATGCGAGAAAGGGTAGGATAATTAGAAGGCTTAAAGGTACAAGTGACAGAACGATCTCTAAATAATCTTATTCTTGCTTCATCATCGGAAAGGCGTATAGCTTTACTAAAACAAATAAATATTGAGCCAGGTTTAATTTTGCCAGCAGACATAGATGAAGCCCCTTTAAAAAAGGAACTTCCGAAGGATTACTCAATCCGTATGGCAAAAAGTAAAGCTGAGAAAATACAAAGTTCAAATCCAAATTACTTTGTGCTTGGTGTTGATACAGTTGTTGCTTGTGGTAGAAGAATATTGCTTAAAGCTGAAAACGTTGGACAAGCAGAAAAATGCATCCGCTTGTTATCAGGAAGAAGGCATAGAGTATACACCAGTGTGTGTCTATTAACTCCCGATCAATCCAAACAACATATTAGGACTGTGGTTACAATAGTGAAATTTAAACGTCTCAGTGAACAAGAAATTAAGTATTATTTAGCATCAGAAGAGTGGAAAAATAGGGCAGGGGGGTGCAATATACAAGGCCTAGCTGGAATGTTCGTATTATTCTTACGCGGCTCCTACTCTTCCGTTATAGGGTTACCGTTGCATGAAACCTATTGTTTGCTAAGTAATTATTTCAATCTCTTGTCTTTTGCTCGTCTTTAGCAGCAAATCTTTTCTCTTCCTCTCGCTTAGCAAAACCTTTTTGAGCTTCTGTACATAGCTCAGAAAGTACAGTACCTAGCTCGGTTGCTGCAGTTATAATATTGTCTTGGCTACCAATCTTGTTCTTTAGCAACTCACGTATAGGGTCATATTGTTTACCTTCTTTTATTTTCTCCAAAACGCTTTCTGAGAATGAACCTTTAGGAATATTTTCTTTAGTAGCCTGTTGTGCCGGCTCTCTTAACCCTTTATCCAGTTTTTCCAATGCTTCTTTTAACTCACTCGTATCTCCGATTTCTTTTGGTTTAATGTTTTCTAAGCACTTCTTTAACTGTTCAGGATCTACTTGAGATTGTTCATTATTGTCATGAGTTGGAGATATATAGCCTGAATCACTTATACTATTTGGTCTTGAAGCAGAGACACTAACAGTTGGACCTTCTACTGTTTTTACATCTGCTAAATTGTCTTTTTGCAATTCAGACTGAATTTTCTCTGGTGTATTAAAACTAGTCTCTTTAACATCTTCGTTAATTTCGTATTTCTTTGGCCATTTTTCCTTCCAACTTTCTAATGCTTCACGTGCGTTTTGGTAATTTAACCTTTCTTCTTCAGGCTCTTGTCCACTCCTGCGAGAGCTTTTCTGTGATCGAGTGTCACTACCTTGTTCAACATCTATCAAACTCTCCTTATTTCCCTCAGTGCTAACTGTAGATAGAGGTTTGCCGTCATCGTTCTCTCTTTTTTCTACAATATTACCTTGACCATATTTTTTGGATAGTTTTCCCTCTAGTGCATCCAGATTTTGATTATCTTCTTTACCTTCAATTTTATCCTTTAACCATTTGTATATTGGTTTGTCTTCTTTTATTTTTTCTAAAACGTCCTCTAAGAATCTTTTTTGTGCTACATCAGCTGTGTTAGAGCTTAATTCACTTTTTCTGTTAGCTTCAGGTTCACTAGACGATTCACCTTCTTTGTAATTTAACTTCCCTCCTTTAGGCTCCTGTTTACTCTTTCCTTCTTGTTGCGGGATTTCAGGTTGTTGCTGATTATTAGGTGTTTGCTCACTTCTATCTGGTTTTTGGCTTTCAGGTACAGCATGTCCAAATGTAGGATTGTCATACCGTTCATCTTCTTGCCTATTATCTTGATTGTGGCTTACAGATTTGGTGAAAGTAGAACTATCTGAAGGATCAGAAGTTGCACCTTTTTGCTGATTATTAGGTGTTTGTTCACTTCTATCTGGTTTTTGGCTTTCAAGTTTGCTTCCCCCTTGCTCATTGAAAACATCTTTTTCAGGTGGAAGTGAACTAGTTCTGAGAGGTGGTGGCGGAGGAGTTCTTTTGTTCTGGGAATTTTCCTCAAAAAGCGATTGGAGGTTATAAACTTGACCTCCCGAATTTGCTTTTCGTGCTGCTTGTCTAAGCTCACGCTTTTCTTCAGCCTCCTGAGAATTAATTTTATCGTCAAAATCTTTTCCAATTCCGCTATCGTAAGACTGCCTTCTGCTGTTAGATTGTAGTCCAAAATGTGAATGGTGGTCTTCTTTTTTTTGAGTTATATCAGTAGCTTGAACGCTAACACCTCTATTAACATCAATTCTTGTTGTAGTTTCAGATGATAGCTCGTTACTGTCTTTATTATGTTGCACCTCATTCACTTTTCCTTTTTCCCTGAATTCTATTTCATGCAAGAATAAACCACCTATTTTTACATCTTGATTCGCTTCTAACCGTTCTAGAGAAAAATCATCACCTTTAACAAGTTCTACACCGTTAGCATCAATCTTAATTTTGATCTTGCATTCTTCCCCTTTCGCATACCATTTCAGAGTCATTTCATATGAACCATCGGTTACGACATAGTGTCTTATTTTTTTCCCTTCTTCCTCGGCAACAAAACCGTGCATTCCGCTCTTTCCATCACTATGCAACGTTGAAAATCCCGAAATTCCATTCTTCTCACAAAAATCACTATTTAAAAATTCACTGATTTTAAACTCTTTCTTGTTATCTTCCAGCGTAATACTTGCGTGATTACCGTATATTGACACTGCTGTAACACCATCATCAATATAATCTTTCAACCTTTTTTTAACTTCACTTTCAAGCTTTTGTTCGGCTTTCTTTATCTTGTCGAATTCCTGAAGAATAACTCCACATGCTTTGTTTTTGTCTTTATCTTCGTTCCAATCCCAATCGGCGCGTTCTGTTAAAAACTTTACTGTGTTAAAATCAACTCTAGCATTATAAATTGGGTCGTCCTTTTTATCAAATAAAGGAAAAAATTCTAGAAGGCGCTCATTATAGATGTGTTCTTGTTGTGTATCGTTAGTATTCATATACCCCTCACTAATAACCCTCTGCCTTTAGTTCTAGCTAATACTAGCTAATATAATTATCACGGGCATTGGTTGAATTTTTATTAAGGAGGTTGTGTTACTGCTCAGATGGCAACTTAGCTAGTATTTTAGTTGGCGCCTAATTTTAAATATCTGCTACTCATAGTAAACACTTCTGGATCTTGAGAAGTTAGCTTGAGTATAGCGAGTATGTTGATAAACAACAAAGCAGCAATCGAGATATCAGCGACATCCCATAGCAACCGGACTTTACCTATCGCACCAAGCGGAATAATCATGGTAAAAATTACAATCCAGATTTTAGTGTATTTATTATCCATAGACACATAGCGTATTGTCTGTTTTGAGCAAAAAAACCAAGTAAAAATAGTAGTGAAAGCAAAACAAAACATTATGACCATAATTAAATAGTCAATATAGGGCCAATTCATAGCTTTTCTAAAAGCAAATATGCACATGTTAGTACTCTCTAAATCAGTGACCCAAGAATCTGTGACCAGCAGTACCATTGTTGTAATAAACACTATGAATGCAACTATAAAAGGCGATATTATTGTGATTAGGCTCTGTTCAATAATAAATTTATTGTTATTTTTCTTAGGAACAATTGAAGAGTGCACGATTCCTTCGAGACCAAGCCCTATATCTGTTGCAAAAATACCTCGCAAAGTTCCGACTTGAATAATAGTCAACATTTCTAAAATCAAACCTAGAGATAAACCAGAGTTAAAGCTACTAGTTGTAAAAAAACTGCTTGTTATTAATTTTAGAGAAGGAAGGATATTTTCACTAAACTTAAATAATATGATACCGCAAAGTATGAGGTAACTTACCGTCATTATTGGTATCATAGCCGATATAAAAATTTTAATTTTTTTTAAGCTGAGAACTGCAACAACAAAAAATATTATGGCCATTACAATGCCACCAATGACTACAGGCACATCTATCATGTTAAGTGGTATTGATAGAGAATTTACCTGAACAAGGTTACCAACTGTTATTGAAACCATCATCATAACAACCAGAAACACAATTGTAGCTTTTCTAGAGTTAAATGCATCAGCCATGTAGGCTACAGGGCCACCTATAAACCGTCCGTTCTTTTCCTTTCTGGTTTTTATACTTAGATAACAAGTGACATATTTTATCACAGAAGTGATAACAATAATTATTGCCATCCATAAAATAGAGCCCGGTCCTCCGGTTTTTAGAGCAACAGCAGTTCCTGAAATATTTCCTACTCCTAAATTTCCCCCTAAGATTGTAAATAGAGCGGCTATAGAAGAAAATTTATTTTCTCCTCTTTTAACTCCAATGAGTGAAAGGGCGTACGGCAATCTAAATATCTGTAGCCATTTTAGTTTAACCGATAGGTAAACACCAGCAACTAGCATGAGTAATATTGTTGGCAGTAATAAAACAAACTTTACTATATCCATTTACATACTAAAAGTGAGTGTTTTGACTTAAGTATACATACAAAAGTTGAAAATACCTAACCTATTTTCTATGTATGACTTCGTTTCTGTCATCCTAGCACCCCTTTCTGTCATCCTAGCACCCCTTTCTGTCATCCTAGCACCCCTTTCTTGTCATCCCAGTGCGTGACACTGGGATCTAAATTTTTTATGCGAAACCATTATGTTTATATACTTGTAGGCCCAAGTTCCTCACATAGTGAACAAAAAAGTAAATGAGATTCCAGTGTCGCGCACTGGAATGACACCTACCCCATGAGAACTCTATTTTTCATACCACTCATTTATAAGTTTATCGACGTCAGAATCTATAAAATCCTTTAGTGGCTGTTTGATTTTTATCTCAACATTTTTAGGGATGCATCTATCTTTACATATCGCATATTGTATATGAAAATCAAGGTCAATGTACTCTTGATTTAAAAATATATTCATCTTAAAGGGAAATAATACCATATCCTCATATACGTTACTTACAAACGTCTCTCTCCCTACTTTATCTTCATGTTCCTTGGGAGTAGGCCAATGGATATCTATATTTGATGTGTTACCCTGACAATCAAAGGAAGTGGGAAGGCCGAAATCTCCAGGATCTTTGTAATATATATGCCAACCTGGTTTTATTGTAACCTTTATTGCACCTTTAAGAGTAAGGCTTGTTTCATTTATCTCGCCAATAAGTAAATCAAATTTTGCAATTTCCTCGTCAGCATATAGTTGAGTGCAAGAAAAAAATAAAAACAATATTAAATATATATGTATTTTCATTAAGGTAAATTTCTCCTTTTATAGAGAAAGTGATTTAGATTTTAATTATTATATTTAATAGCATTATATAGATTGTTTATTAATATAGCATTATGCTAGTATAAATATACCAGGGGTTATAGCTTTCTTATACTGCCTTTTTGTTATTAGACAATTGCAGTATAAAGAAGCAAAAAGGATACAAACAGTAGTGTCTTTCTATACAAAGCCACTACACGTATCACCTTTAACACACAGTAAAATATGATTTTTAAGAATTAAAGAGACATAGGTGCCGTGGAGCAATTGCTCCACGGTTTCACTCTACTTAGAATCCACCCATGCCACCCATTTCTCCTGCACCCATAGGAGATGAAGCATTTTCTTTGCTTGGTACATCAACTATCATAGATTCAGTAGTGATCAACACACTTGCAACAGATATTGCTGTTTCAAAAGCAATGCGTACCACTTTCGCTGGATCAATCACACCAGCTGTAAATGCATTAGCGTAATTCATAGCCTCAACGTTGTATATAAGCTCTTTATCATTCTGCTTAATCAAATAGTCAATTATAACAGCAGATTCAAGACCAGCATTTTTAACTAACCTTCTAATTGGAGCACTGAGAATTTTCTTGATAATGTTTATGCCTATTTGCTCTTCGTCACTTGCACCTTTTAATTTGTCGAGAACAGATGAAGCATAAAGAAGCGCAACTCCACCACCTGGAACTATGCCTTCTTCAATTGCAGCTCTTGTTGCATGTAGCGCATCTTCAACTCTATCTCTACGTTCTTTAACTTCCACTTCAGTTGCTCCACCAACTTTTAGCACAGCAACACCACCTGATAATTTCGCTAAACGTTCTCTTAGCTTTTCTTTATCATAATCAGAAGTTGAAGTTTCAATTTGAGATTTGATCTGCTCGATTCTAGCTTTCACACTGTCAGAATCGCTATTTTCGCTGACAACTGTGGTATTATCTTTAGTAATTTTAACATTTTTAGCAGTACCAAGATCATCAAGTGTCAGATCTTCCATCTTGATTCCAAGTTCATCTTTTATGACGTACTTAGCACCAGTCAAAGTTGCTATGTCTTCGAGCATCTCCTTTCTTCTGTCACCAAAACCTGGAGCTTTTACTGCAGCAACTTTTAAACCACCACGCAATTTATTGATAACTAAAGTGCTTAATGCTTCACCTTCGATATCCTCTGCAATAATAACTAAAGGTTTACCAGATTTAACAACAGCTTCAAGAATAGGAAGTAAAGGTTGAATAATATTCAATTTTTTCTCTGTAATTAATAAATAAGGATTATCAAGCTCCACGATCATTTTTTCATTATTTGTAATAAAATACGGAGAGAGATAACCGCGATCAAATTGCATGCCAGTAGTCAGCTCAACTTCTAACTCTTTTGAACCTTTACTCTCTTCAACAGTTATTACACCCTCTTTTCCAACTTTTTTCACGGAATCAGCGATACTGTTACCTATATCCTTATCACCATTTGCAGAGATTATCGCAACTTGCGCTACTTCATCCATTTTCTCCAGAGAAATTGTACGAGACATTGATGTAATTTCCTTTAATATTACATCTTTTGCCTTCTGTATTCCGTTTTTAATACCAACACGATCGTTTCCAGCAGCAATTGATTTTGAAGCTTCCATTATCATGTTGCTAGTTAATATTGAGCACGTTGTTGTACCATCACCAACTTTGTCGTTACATTGAGAACAACTTTGGGCAAAGATGCTTGCTATTGCAGCATTTAGTGGTTTTTCAGGCTTGATACCCTTCATCACCTTATAACCATCTTTTGTAATTTCTGGTGCTCCATAGGGCTTATTAATCCCTACTGTTTTTCCTCTAGGTCCCGCAGTTATTGCTACCGTTGAATCCACTATTGCTGCGACTTCACGAAAGGCTTCTTGCAACTGCTCACCTGATACTACTACATTAGTCATTTTTATCACCTCTTGTTAATAAAAAATTTAGAAAACTATAATAAAACCATTTACAATGCACTGTATCGTGCTTTGTTTCAGTTTAGTAAAATAAAGACTGCTATTTAATGACAGCAAGTATATCGGACTCTTTCATCACGATAAGCTTTTCATCATTATGTTCTATTTCTGTACCAGCCCATTGACGATAGAACACTTTATCACCAGCCTTCACAGTTAAAGCTACGCGTTCGCCATTTGAGTTGCGTGAACCTTCACCAGTTGCTACAATTTCACCTTTAGTAGGTTTCTTTTCAGCACTTGATGGAAGCATAATTCCACCTTGCTTTTCCTCGCTAACAGGCTTGATCAGCACGCTATCATCCAATACATTTAAATTTACATTTGACATTTGCTTTTCCTCTCAACAAATTAACCTATAACTTTATATATATACTCGTAAGCTAGATTTCAAGGGCTGGAGCTTGTAAAATATGCACACCATATAAAACATGCACGCCAAAAGCAGTTTCTAAAAGAGCCTAATGTTATATAATAAAATTTAGATTTATTTATGGAGATTTCATGAGTTATATACCATTCCTAAGTCGTGGTGTAATAGTGCTATATGGGCCTGACACTAGAGATTTTCTGCAGGGCATTATAACCAATGATATTAATAAGTTGGATAGCCAAAAAGCCATTTACTCTTTATTGCTTAGCCCTCAAGGGAAATATCTATATGATTTTTTTCTTATTGAGTATGGTAAATACACTTTCTTGGAGTGCGAAAACATGCACTTACAGCAAATGATCGAGAAACTAGATTTACTTAAAACTTACCTGAGAGTGAAGATTAAAGACGTTAGTGCACTATATAAGGTTGGAGTTTTGTTTAACACTAAGTTGGCGGAGTGTAGTAGTAAGTCACAAGTTATTTTTCAAGATCCAAGGCACAAGCTGCTAGGAATGAGGGTAATACATAAAGGTGAAATAAAGGAGCCAGTTGGGGATTTTACTCAGTATGAAAAAGTTAGAATTCAAAATCTCGTTCCAGATGGAGCGAAAGATATGGTACAAAATTCATCATTTCCGCTGCAATTTTTAATCAACGGTATAAGCTTTAATAAGGGGTGTTATATAGGTCAGGAAGTCGTAAATCGAATGAGCAGACAAGAAATATTCAGAAGGAAACTTTACCTTGTTGAGGGGGATAACGCACTTCCAGATATTGGCACTAAAGTGACAAATGAAAATAATGAGGAAATAGGGGAACTGCGCTCTAGTGTAGACAATATCGGACTTGCATTGCTTAATACTCAAAAAAGTCACACAAATTTATATGCCAGTGGGGCTAGGGTATTTGTGCGTTGAGGTCTATAGCTTAAGGTAGCACATATAGAAACGAAAAAACCTACTTGACAAACTCCGCCAGCCCCCTTATCATGAGACTGAAGATATTCAGTTATCTTCAATCTGTGCAGATTAAACGACAACAGTATTACGTGATTGGCGTCTTATTTTTAATTTTTTGCACTATGTGCACCTTATGTCTTCACAACATTTCTGGGTTTTCAAGCTGAAACGCGCTGTTTAAGACAGTATAGTACGCTGTTTAAGACAGTATAGTACGCTGTTTAAGACAGTATAGTACGCTGTTTAAGACAGTATAGTACGCTGTTTAAGACAGTATAGTACGCTGTTTAAGACAGTATAGTACGCTGTTTAAGACAGTATAGTACGCTGTTTAAGACAGTATAGTACGCTGTTTAAGACAGTATAGTACGCTGATTTGCAGGATTAGAGAGTGAACACTAATTACCACGGGATTTCTTTGTCTTTTTTTTCTGCCTGGTAAATTTCTTAACGTTTACAATTTAGGTTAACTGCACTTAAAAGCAGCTAAATTGCAGTGTTTAAGACTTAAAAAAACGCCAATACTGAAAATAGACGATGACCAGGGCTTCTTTTGCCTTTTTTTTCATTTGGTAAATTTCTTAAATATTTATGGCTAAAGCAATTTAAGAGACCGGAAATGGTGTCATTCCAGCGCGTGACGCTGAAATCCAGTTTTTGGCAGTTTCATTGAAAATGTTGTATAGTATGCTTGTTTACAGTCAAAATTCTGGATCCCAGTGTCTGGGCACTGGGATGAAACCTACAGACACTCCACCTCAGCGTGTGACCAGAAAAAGAAGAACCAGTTTCTTAGGTTTTCATTGACATAATCCGCTTCATATGCCATAATAAAATTTTATATCTTGGAGGAAGAAATGCAGGGATTGAAGGAAATATTACAAGAAATTAACAGTAGCTCGGACCTAAGTGTAGAAAATGTAATTGAGAAAATTAGGGATACACTGCAGCAAGAGGATCCAGATATATATAACGAGTGGAAAAATAACCAGTTTGATATAAACCATATGCTTAGACGTGGCAGTTTTTTGCGTGCAGCAGCTAAACATAACTGCGGGAAAGTAGTAGAGCTTCTAACAGAAAGAGGAGCAAATATAGATCTTAAAGGTGAGAAAGGGGAAACGCCGTTATTTTCAGCCGTTAAGGAGGGTCATATAAATATGGCAAGGTTCTTAATAGAAAAAGGCGCTGATATCAACGTACAATGTAGCTACAATGGATACACTGCATTACACATAGCAGTTGATAAGAGTAACCCAAGTATGATGAAACAATTTAATAAAGTTAATACAACAGGTTATATAGAAATAATAAAGCTGCTAATAAAAAATGGAGCCGACATTAACGGACAAGATAATTATGGCGGTACTCCTCTGCATTTAGCAGTTACGTTTGGTAACTTAAAAGCAACAACGCTACTACTTGAGCAGGAAGGAATAGATATTAGTAAGCGGACTACAGAAGCAGGGTTTGATGTCTTACACCTTTCTGTTCGGGCTGGCATGCGCTTTGGGCAAAAGTGCAGTGAAGCTCTGATAAGATACGCCTTAGCAAAAAATCCAACGGCAGAAAAACCTGGCTATTTAAATGAGGAGCCATATGAGGAAATATCAAGATACTGGAATGAGTGTCACACTGAGATTAAGAAACTGAAAGAACAAAGAATTGATAGGAATAGTGAGGTATCATTTCACGATATTCTTGCAACTAGACGCAACAAATTGGCATCTATAGTTACTGAAAGGATGGCAGCAATATTAGAGAGAGGTGATTATAAAAAGGAGTTTCCTATATATGCTAATGAGATAGAAAGCCAGTTTGGAAGAAAAATGGTAGGAATGAAAAAAATATTGCAGGAAGTCAATAGCTATCACAGTATAAATGAAGAGAACATAATTGAGGAAATTGCAAAAAAACTGCAGAAAACAAATTTAAATGCATACTATAAGTGGAAAAAAGATCATTTTAATATAAACTGCACATCTGCAGCACTAAATTGCAATTTAGTGCTTGTAGCAACTGGACACAATTATGAAAGGATAGTAAGGTGCTTAGCAAGAAAAGGGGCTGACGTAAATGTTGAAGATAGTAAATATGAAGCTACTCCTTTGCATTGGGCTGTTAAAAATGGCAATATAGGGATAGCAAAATCCTTAATAGAGAGTGGTGCTGATGTTAATTTCCAAGATAAAGAAGGAACCACCCCTTTACATAGGGCTGCGGTCAACTGTCATGTAGAAATAGTGAGATTTCTTCTGCGGAATGGAGCAAACCCTTGTGCAGTAGATGAAAACAGGAGTACTCCTTTATACAAAGTTATTGACGTGGTTATTATGGGCATGCCTTGGCGTCTACATCGTTTGAGCGTCATAGAATGGTCCAATATGATGTGCAGTGCAGGAGAAGTTGGTAGGCTCCTCATCAAGTATATGTTGAAACAAAATTCCAATTTAGAGATTCCCAGCACGCTTGAAAGCCTGCCAGGCATTGCATATATATTAGATGATTGGGATAAGTGTCAAGCTGAGATTAGGAAAATGAAAGAGCAGAAGGTTAATAGACCTCAGTTATGGATTAGAAAATAGATAAAAGTATAACTAAGAAGAGGGAAACAGGGTAAACTCGAGTATTTTAGTAATAATAAGAGGTTACACATGAAGAAAGATATTACAGAACTGTACTGTTGCGTCGAGGATTTTTGTCGTGCGGTAGATGATAATTTTGCAAATAGGTTCTTATCAAACGGCAAAAAACCAACCAGAGTACCAGAAATAGCGCACTCAGAAATTCTAACCATAATCCTATTATACCATAAATCACCATGTAAAAACTTCAAGGCTTTTTATCTTTGTTATCTTCAGTTATTCTATAGATCAGAGTTTTCAAAGCTGCCTTCATATCACAGATTTATTGCCTTAAAGCCGCGAGTTTTGTGGTATTTAGCATTACTTTTGCAATGGTTTTGTGAACAAGCAAAAATGACCGGGATTTCCTACATAGATTCTACTTCAATAGCAGTATGCCATCGAAAAAGAATCTCAAGAAATAAGGTTTTCAAAGGATTAGCAGAGTTAGGAAAGAATACTTACGGCTGGTTTTTTGGTTTTAAATTACATGTAGTAATCAATGAAATAGGTGAAATTCAAGGTGTTACGCTAACCAGAGGTAACGTCGATGACAGAAAACCTGTACCAACTCTAACCAAAAAACTAACTGGACTTTTGTTTGGAGATAAGGGCTATATAAAGAAAGAGCTCTTTGAGAAACTATTCGATAGAGGTCTAAAACTCGTCACTAAAGTGAAAAAAGGTATGAAAAATGCACTGATTTCGCTGAAAGAGAAGATTTTACTAGGGAAAAGATCGATTGTTGAAACGGTTTTTGGCTGCCTAAAAAACAAATTTGAACTTGAGCACACTCGGCATAGATCCACAGTAAATTTCTTGGTACATATTTTTTCTACCCTCATTTCTTATTCAATGCAATCGAAAAAGCCCTGTATTTCTCAGCTTTACTTCGTTGGTTAATCCATAACTGGGGTTAATAGGAATAGTGGAGTGTCATTTTACGATATTCTGATAGCCAGGGATAACAAATTGGCAGATTATGTGAGTAATGAAAATATAGCAGAGGCATTAAAAACAGGTAACTATAAAAATGAATTTCCTATGTATGCTGATGAAATAGAAAGTCAATATCAAGAAGGAATGAAAAGAAAAAATTTAGTGAATGCAGGCAAAATATGTATTCAACATTCTGATATTGGTGCTGAATTGCCTGAAGAAATTTGTGAAAAAATAGCTGAGCATCTAGACAATATAACCATACACAAACTAGTTTATAGTGCTTTTCAAAATACACAAATATAGATTTGCTACCTGTTGTGGAAAGTTGATTACTAGTTCACCACAGTAACTGCGCCGTGGCAGTGTTTGTACTTCTTTCCGGAGTTGCAAGGGCATTTGTCGTTTCTTGAGACTTTGGGAAGTATGCTATTTCTCGCAGAATGTAGCCTATTGCCTATTTCTTGGTTATCTACCAACTTAAAGTGTGCTAAGCGGTGAATGGTAAGTTCTTTCCACTTTTCAAGCATCGACTCAAACATTAAGAAAGCTTCGCGTTTAAATTCATTCAGTGGGTCTTTCTGCCCCATGGCACGTAAGCTTATGCTTTGTCTTAGGCTCTCTAGAACTGAAAGGTGTTCTCTCCATAAATGATCAAGTGTCATTATCATCATTTGCTTCACGATCGTATTCCACAAATCTGTAGTGTGCTGACTGTTGAAATATTTTTCTTTCTCAGTAAAAAATTCTTGTATCTTATCATTTATATAATCCAAAGCTTCTTGTTTGTTTAAAAACTTTGCTAAATCTTCTTTATCAAGCGTTATTCCATACCTTGTATGGAATTCTTTGGCAATATCTTCAATATAATCCTCATAATAGCCACTTTGGATTATACCTTCTACTATGCTCTCATTTACTTCGCTATATACTTCAAACAAATCATTGATTTCATTGCCTAAGATATTGTTTCTCTGTTTAAAAATCACTTTACGTTGGTTATTGATTACGTCATCAAACTTAAGCAAAGACTTCCGCATATCATAATTTCTAGCTTCAACTTTCTTTTGTGCCTTCTCAAGTGCCTTATTGATCCATGGATGATGAATAGCTTCGTTATTCTTTAACCCTACTTTTTGTAAAAAGCTTCTCATTCTATCAGAACCAAATATTCTCATTAGGTCATCTTCAAGTGATAAAAAGAACTTAGAAAGTCCAGGATCCCCCTGACGACCAGAACGGCCGCGTAATTGATCATCTATTCTCCTGCTTTCATGTCTTTCGGTTCCAACCACGCATAAACCACCAGCTTTTATAGCAATTTCCTTATCTTTTTTTACTCTTTCGACTATTTCTTGGTATTTTTTTTCTCTTTCATCAGCATTTTTTATCTTCTTCAGTTCTACCTTTGCAATCATTTCAGCGTTTCCACCGAGTTGAATATCAGTTCCACGTCCTGCCATGTTAGTTGCTATAGTGATACTACCTGGCACTCCAGCTTGTGCTATTATGTACGCCTCTTGTTCATGATAACGAGCATTTAGTACTGAATGCTTAAGAGAATGGCTTTGCAAAAGCGCAGAAAGCTTCTCAGAGTTTTCGATGCTTACCGTGCCAACTAGGACTGGTTGAAGGCGTTTGTGGCATTCTTCTATAAACTTCAACACAGCATTAAATTTTTCTTTTCCTGTGCCATAAATTTCATCATCAATATCAACTCTTTTTACAGGTACATTGGTTGGAATTTTTACTACATTTAGTCTGTATATATCACGAAACTCTTCTGCCTCTGTTGCTGCTGTTCCAGTCATTCCGGAAAGTTTATTGTACATACGAAAGTAATTCTGAAATGTGACAGATGCTAAAGTTTGGTTTTCATGCTGAATTTCAAGATTCTCCTTCGCTTCAAGTGCCTGATGAAGACCATCGGAATATCTCCTGCCCTCCATCATACGCCCAGTAAATTCATCAATAATCACTACCTTGCCATCCTTTGCTATATAATCTTTGTCAGCAGTGAACAGCTTATGTGCACGCAATGCTTGGTCTATGTAGTGAGTCATTATCATATTGTTGGTATCATAAAGCGAAGAATTTTCAGGAATGAGATTATATGACTTCAGTAGTTCTTCCACTCGTGAAATACCATCTTCAGTCAAGAATACCGTTCTACCTTTTTCATCTACTTCATAATCAGAGTCAACTAATTTGGTCACTATTTTATTGATATGCTTATATATCTGATTGTTTTCCTCAACTGGGCCAGAAATAATAAGCGGAGTGCGAGCTTCATCAATGAGTATTGAGTCCACTTCATCAACTATTCCGTAGTGAAAGCCTCTCTGAACCATGTCTTCTTGAGAGAATTTCATATTGTCCCGCAAGTAATCAAAGGCAAGCTCGTTATTTGTGGAATACACGATATCTGCACTGTAAGCCTCTTTTCTCTCTTCATCTGTCAAGTTATTCGTAATAAACGCAACAGAAACCCCAAGAGAATTATATAATTTGCTCATCCATTCTGTGTCTCGTTTTACAAGGTAGTCGTTAACAGTTACGACGTGGACGCCTTTCCCTTCTAAGGAATTTAGATATGCTGCTAAAGTTGCAACGAGTGTCTTTCCCTCTCCTGTTTTCATTTCTGATATCATGCCGTTATGGAGCACCATTCCACCAATCAGTTGAACATCAAAATGTCTCATGCTAAGAAACCTTCGAGAGGCTTCGCGCACAACCGCAAATGCGGGTACGAGAAGGTCATTTAGTGTTTTGCCATTTTTCAATTCTCGTTTGAATTCTTCAGTTTTACCAGCAAGCTCCTCATCAGATAAGCTCTGCATTTCTGTTTCTAATGCATTTATTTGCTGAACAATTTTCCTAAAGGATTTTATTATCTTCTTATTTGTTGACCCAAATATCTTTCTTATAAAAAAGAATGACAACGTAAAAATGAAAAATATAAGAATGGCTGTCAAAATTAGCGGAGAATCTAGCATAAACTTAAGTAACGTCCATTTAATATGAGATTATATTACTAAATGCAGCCTACAGCAATGACATATTAGATTCGGGAAATCTTTTCAAATTAAGAACCTATCACAGGCATTGTTTAGTTTGCTGAAAATAGTTGTTCGTTTAAGTTGTTAGTTATGCTAGATTAAGAGTAATTCACTTGAGAATAGCAAAGAAAGGTAGGTATGCAAAAATAGGACTGAAAATCTTTGGTTAAACTAAGCTTCTTCATTTAGAATTTCATTAATAATTTTCTGTTGTTTCATAACTTCTGTTGTCTTCCAGTCGCGCATTGTAATTAGTGCCTTCCATAAAGCCCAGCCGCTTGCTCTGGCCCACGTGTCTGGATCTAAACATAGATGTGACTTGAAGATTCTCCGACTTTCGCTGTCTAAAAGTGTCCAGGCAATTACCAAGTCACAAGCTGGATCACCGACAGCCATACATCCAAAATCAATTATAGCAGCTACACACGCATCTTTTACCAAGATATTTCCACTTGCAAAGTCACCATGAATCCATACTGGGTTCTTGCTCCATCTTGAGCTTATAGCTTTTTCCCAAAAGGACATTATAGTTCTAGCATCAATAAAACCTTGCAATTCCTTAATGGACGATCTTACCTCTGTGTCATAGACTGATACGTGATCGCCGCGCCAGAAGTTATGGAGTCCAGGACTAGGGCCTCCTTTAACATCAATTTTATGTAACTCATTCAAAAATTGTGCAAGCTGAGAAGCAATAATCTGTAAATCCAGATCATCTATAGACAATGCATTTATGCTTTCCCCTTCGATCCACTTATATATTGACCAATTCCAGGGATAATGCTTTGATGGTTGTCCCATTGCAAGTGGCTTAGGAATAGAAAATGACAAATGTGGTGCAAGTACCTCAAGCCATTTTTGCTCCTTCAGAACTTGTAGCGCATAATCTTCTGCGCTTGGTAGCCTGATCAACATCTCTTCACCCAAGCGAAAAGTTCTATTGTCTATACCACTGAGTTCAACAGGTTTGATCTCTAAGTGAGCCCACTTTGGAAATTGCTGTGCAACAAGTTCGGTAACAAGTAATAACCAAGAGCGACTATCAATTTTTGATGCCATTTGCCGGTTTCTCCTATTTTACCATCCGCCTTAGAAACCTTCTGATTCCAGAAAAACTTGCTTGTCATTTTTAATTGCTGATATTGTTTAAGTTAATACCAATTTACACTTCTAAAACCAACCTGTTTGGATCTTCTATATAATTTTTTATTTTAACAAGGAAAGTCACTGCTCCTTTGCCATCCACTATTCTGTGGTCGTAGGAGAGGGCAATGTACATCATAGGTCTGATTTCAATTGAGTTGCCCACAGCAACTGGCCTATTTTGTATTGAATGCATTCCAAGTATTCCAGATTGCGGAGGGTTTATTATCGGAGTGGAAAGAAGTGAACCGTATACTCCACCGTTTGAGATGGTAAATGTTGCACCTTCCATTTCTGATACTTGTAATTTACCTTCGCGAGCTTTTTTGCCAAGAGCAACTAAAGTCAACTCAATGTCTGCAAATGACATCTGATCGGCACTCCGAATAACTGGTACAACAAGACCTTTATCAGTGCCAACAGCAACACCTATATCATAGTAATGTTTATATATGATTTCGTCACCTGAGATCTCAGCGTTAATTTCAGGAATTTCTTTCAGTGCTTGCACCGCTGCCTTTATAAAAAACGACATAAAACCAAGTTTTATTCCATATTTTTTTTCAAAGGCGTCCTTATATTTTGCTCTTAGATCCATGACATTTTTCATGTCAATTTCATTGAATGTGGTCAGTATCGCAGCAGTATTTTGTGATGCCTTCAAACGAGCGGCAATTACTTGCCTTATTTTACTCATTTTTACTCGTTCTTCTCTTCGCTCCCCACTTACTACACTTTTTGGCAATTCGTATTGTTTTATTGCAGGCTGTTCTGCTTTGTTCATGTGGCCTATCACATCTGCCTTTGTTACTCTGCCTCCCATGCCAGTTCCTTTGACACTTTCTGCATTAATTGCATTTTCTTCCATAATTTTACGAGCTGATGGAGCATCTTTTTTAGCAGAACTTTCGCTTTTATCTTCTTTTTTCACTTCCTCTTTTACTTCTCCCACAGAAAGCTTCGCTAACAATTGATCAGGGCTAATTACATCATCTTCCTTTACGAGAAACTCAGTTATTTGCCCTGAAGCTTCTGCAGTTAATTCGAGTGCTGTTTTATCAGTCTCAATTTCAAAGATCAAGTCATCTACTTTTACTGCTTCTCCAATATTTTTCTTTATTTTTACTATACCTTCCGTAACTGACTCACCACCAAGAGTTTTTGGTGCTCTAATTTCTATAATTTTGCTCATAAAACAACTTCCGTATAAAACTTTCTATAGATTTATACATGAAAAGAGACATGTAATAAACTAATAAATTTATTTAGGTATTAGATCTTTTATCATTTGTAGAGAATAGAAACGAAAAACTTCCTTGACAAACTCCGCCAGTCCTCTTATCATGATACTGAAGGTATTCAGTTATCTTCATCTGTGCAGATTAAACAGCAAGAAAACAACGTAGTTGGCGTCTTATTTTTAATTTTTTGCACTATGTGCACCTTATGTCTTCACAACATTTCTGGGTTTTTACCCAAATAAGCTAAAATGCGCTTATTAAAGCATTTAAGACAATAAAAAACGCCAATTTAAAAAATAGATAGTGAATAACTGGCTAACGGGGTTTCTTTTGCCTTTTTTCTGCTTAGTAAATTTCTTAATGTTTATGGCTAAAAGAGCCCAAGAGAGGTGTCATTCCAGCGCGTGACGCTGGAATCCAGTTTTTGGCAGTTTCATTGAAAATGTTGTATAGTATGCTTGTTTACAGTCAAAATCCTGGATCCCAGTGTCTGGGCACTGGGATGACAGAAGAGGGGCTACTTGGATGACAAGAAAAGGGGCACTGCTATTATAGAGTGAAATGAGATCCCAGTGTCAAGCACTGGGATGACAGGGGAAAGTATTAGGATGACACCATCATAAGGTGAAATGAGATCCCAGATACTAGACCTCTTTCAAAATTCACATCATCAACTCTAGATTGTAAATTCCAGCTATCAAATTGAATCTCAATCCAAAACGTTTTCGCCGATTGCGATATTTATCTGCAATAATTTTAAATCTTTTAAGCAAACCGATTACATTCTCAACCACAACTCTTTTGCTTGCAAGCTCTTGATTTTCTTGCTTTTGTTTCTTAGTCAATGGGTGCTTTTTCGTTTTTCTATGTGGCAATTCAACATTTGCGTGAATTTTTTGTAGACCTCTGTAACCGCTATCTGCTAGGACTTTGATACTTGGTAGTATGTGCACTTTTGACTCCTTAAAAAGCCGAAAATCATGTTTCCTACCATTTGAAAAAGACGTGCAAATGATCTTTTTGCTTTCTTTTTCCGAAATAATCTGTGTTTTTATACTGTGCTTTTTCTTTTTTCCTGAATAAAATCTTTTTTGCTTTTTTTGGGTCTTTCCACAGGAGTTTCTGTTGCATCTATCACTAAAACCTCATATTCTATATCACTTTTTAGAACCTCTTTTCGCCCTGGCAATGCAAAATCCGGATGTTTTACCAATGTATTTTCAATCCACTTTATGATTTTATAGGTCGTACTTTCGCTCATACCATAACTTCGACCAATGTGGAAATATGTCCGATATTCACGAAGATATTCCAATGCCATAAGTAGCCTGTCTTCTATACAGAGCTTGCTTTTACGCCCACTTTTTGCTTTTTTCCTTCTATCTTCTTCATCTAAAATTTCTACCATCCTGTTGAAAGTTGCCTTCTTTACTCCTGTCAGACGACGAAACTTCTCTTCATCTAACTCCTTAGTTTCTTCATATCTCATACTTTTAAATGTATGATTTTATACTAATTTTTTGCTCTTTTCCAATTTTGAAAGAAGTCTACTGTCTTTCATGTCAACGGTAATATTGCGAAAGAACGCGAATTTTATGTAATAATTATCTGGGTACCTTTATTTTTTTGCTGGAAGGAAAAGCAGCAAGGAACGAACCAAAAGCGATAAGAAATGATCCAAGCCAGATTATAGATATTCCAGGTTTATAGTGCACTTTAGTTGCAATTTTGCTCTTACTCTTATCAATCTCTCCAATTACAACATAAATATCAGAAAGCAAATTGTGGTAGATACTGCTTTCAACATTTTTCTGACCTTCCGCAAGATAAAATCTATATTCAGGAGTTATCTCACCCAATATCTTGTTATTCAACAAATTCCTAATATCCATTGTTCCTCTTACTGCATGGAAATTTTTTTCTTTTATTAGCTCAATATTTTGCAAAGTAACTTTAAATTTACTAACTGTTATGCTATCCCCTATTTTTAAGTAATTTTCTTTTTTCTCCTGCCAACCAACCGAATATGCTATACCAAGCACTAGAATTGCCACTCCAGCATGAGCTGCCATCATTGCATAGTAGGATTTAGAAACTTTTCTTGCTAATAAAATTGATTCGTTCTTAAATAAACAAATTCTTTTACTATATGCTTCTAAAACAAAGATTAATAATGCTATGGAGATAGTAATTGATAGCACAATTATTAGCTCCATGTGAAAGATAAAAGGTAAAATAGCTGCAGCACTACAAAATGAGAATCTGTATTCATGGAATATTGGCAATAGACTCTTTCCCTGCCAACTACAGTATTGCCCGATCATGGTGAGCACTAGAATAGTGAGTGCAATAGGATTAAATAAGGAATTGTAATATGGTGCTCCAACTGAAATTAATTCACCGGTTAAATATTCGAGCACTGTAGGGTATAAAGTGCCAACGAACACAATAAAAAAGGCAGTGATGAATAATAAGTTGTTCATCAGCATCATCGTAAGGCGTGAAAAGAATCTTCTACCATCTGTTACTTGAGTAGCAGGTTTCTTTTCAGATTCCAGTGTCAAGTACTGGGCAGGTGTGTTCGTAAACACTACGAATATTACTAAGCTACTGACTGTAATTACACCAAGCAGAGCTAATATATATAGTCCATACCTTGGGTCATCTGCAAACGTGTGTACTGAGGTGAGTATTCCTGAGCGGACTAGAAATGTTCCAGTCACACTCAATATAAAAGTTGTAAGTGTAAGTAAAATAGCAAAATTCCTTAAAGTATTGAAATTTCGTACAACGAGCAACAAGTGTGTCAGCGCTACTGCAATTAGCCATGGCATCAAAGAAACGTTTTCTACTGGATCCCAAAACCAAAATCCACCCCACCCAAGTTCGCGATATGCCCACCAGCTACCCAAGCTGATGCCCAAAGTGAGCAGCGACCAAGAAATAAGTACCCAAGGCCTGACAATTTTAGCCCAAACATTTCCTTCAGTATTCGTGATTAATCCAGCTATAGAGAGCGAAAAAGGAACGCTAAATCCAAGGTACCCCAAATATAATATTGGTGGGTGGATAGCAAGACCTATATCTTGCAATATCGGATTAAAACCCAATCCATCTGTTTCAATGCCTGGCATTTTAGTGAAGGGGCTGGATTCAAGTAAAGTGAACAGTAAAAAACAAAAGCAAATCAAGCCTTGGGTGATAAGAGATATTTTTTTTAATTTACTGTCGTTATCAGTAAAAATACCCATCAGAAATAGGTAAAAGGTAAGCACTAATGCCCAAAGCAACATAGACCCTTCTTTATTTCCCCAAACTCCACAAATCTTATAGATCAAAGGTTTTGTTGTGTGTGAGTGGTAATATACGTTTTCGAGTGAGAAATCATTTGTAATGTGGCAGTAGATCAAAATAGCCATTGACGCTGATACACAGAAAAATATGGCAGTGGTGATAAATCGATAAGAATTGAGCGGTAAAAATAAATATGTTAAAGACAATAGGCAGGCTAGCAATAGCAGTATATTCCCAAGTTCAGGCATAAAAAATTATAGTTTTTATATAAACAATATTACTGATGACAAGTTAGAAGTTAAAGTGTTAATTGACGCTTGCTATTGATGCTAGCCCGTAGTTAGCTGTCTGGCATTAATTAAAAATTAAATATTAAGTCTTTATACTTTTATAGATAGCGTTAATATTGAGGTAACATTGTGGGTACAACTAAGATTAGTATATTTCCATTTAATATAAAAGGTAAAGTGGCAAAACAACATGCCGAACCAATAATCGAAAAAAATCTCTATACTATTTTAGGATTCAAAGATATAGAAGATTTTGAAAATAGGACAAGTAAGTTTGTTAACAAAGAAATTTGGCAATTATTTGTTGGTTGTTTTGCAAAGGAAATAGATTGTGCAGCAACCGAAAAAGTTGTAAAAAACATCGTTTGTAACATTGCAAAGAGTGATCGCAGTGATGCTTTTACCAAAACTGAACATCTCATATTAAATGAAAAGCAAGATAATAAAGAGAGAGAAAAAGCGATTAGAAAAACTATTAATATTTTGAGAAAAATCAATCCAGAAAAAGCCTTTAGTGAACTTTCAGTAATAAAAAAACAAGCTGAAGATTTTTTACAAACCGATTTTTATAAAGCTCAGAGTAAACCACTTCAAGGATTTGCTCCCTCTGGTGGACAGCTCTTTGCGGAAGTTCTGAAATATATAGAAACACTAGAAAAATTATCCGAAGTAAAAAAAGAAGGGCTAGTTAAAGATTTCTTGTTAAATCATGTTAGTTTATTGAATAAAAAGTATCCTAAATCACAAGGTAAAAGGGAAGATGCTATAACAATACTATCAAGTAATGAGTTGAAAAATTTTTACAATAAAGGTGTAGAAGAAGGAATATTACAACCAATGGTATCTTATAAAGAATGCAAAAACCTGTATAACCAAATGAAAAATGAATCCAAAAGTATAATTAAAAGAGAAGAACGGGAAGAAAATTTGAAGAAAATAGGCAAGTCGATAATCAACACAATTAATGACATAAAAAAACATAGAGAAGCAATCCTTAACTGTGAAAATTTTCAAAATTCTTGCATAAAAGAAAAAGAAGAACATCCATTTAGGGGCAAATCATGCCAGAAAATGATTGATATATATCAAGCAAGAATCGCGGAACATCAGGAAAAAAGTTATAAAATCTTAAACTCAGTGAACAAGCTATTCAAAAGTATGTCGCAAAAAATGAGAGATTTACCTGAGGTAAAAGAGTTCCAGGAAATAATAAATAGTGTACATAAAAAACACAGCACAAAGCAGGCTGGTGATCATTTTGACTCAGCTTTGATTTGTCTGGTGAACGTGTGGAATAAATTAGATATTCATCTGGAAAATCCTCCAACAGAGCTAAGAGTTTTTCATATTAACGTTAAAACTGAAGTAACTCGGTTATAAAAGCCAAATTTTTAGGGCAATTTTAATTCACGCAACTTTAGTCTGCGTTTTAATTTGGTTGTGTTTTATTAAAAAAACTTTAGATTTATTTTATAATCGATACTCAGATATAATGACTCAAACTTGGGATTTGTTGCAAACAGGGCAAAAGAAAGGCTATAAAATTGCATATACTAATGCTCGTATTATCGACCCGGAAACTAAGCTTGATATAAAAGGTTCATTATTGACTGAAGGGGATAAAATTGTTGACTTTGGTGAATCATTATTTTCAACAAGTGGAGTCGACGAAACAATAGACTGTAAAGGGCTTGTTCTAATGCCAGGCCTTATTGACATTCACGTACATTTTCGTGAACCAGGCCAGGAACATAAAGAAACTATATATACAGGCAGCAAATCTGCAGCTGCGGGAGGTGTTACAACTGTAGTTTGCCAGCCGAACACTTCTCCAGCAATTGATAGCGTTATTTTGGCTAAATATTTGAAATATAGAGCACTTGAAACTTCACATGTAAACGTTGAATTTTACGCTAAAATCACCACTTCGGAAGAAAAGTTGACTGAAATGGCACTTTTAAAGGAAGCAGGTGCGGTTGGGTTCACTGATGATGGCATGCCAGTTATGAACCCAATGATTATGAGACAGGCGCTGCTTTATTCAAGTATGCTGGGTGTCCCTATTGCTCAACATGCAGAAGATTTAAATTTATCAGCAGGTGGTGCAATCAACGAAGGTAAAATTTCTGAAGAATTGGGAGTCAAGGGAATCTTGAGTGCGTCAGAATCGGTCATGGTAAGTCGCGATATACTGCTCATGAAAGATATGGAAAATGTGCACTACCATATTTTACATGTCTCTTCAAAAGATTCACTTGATGCTATTAAACGTGCAAAAGATTTGGGATTAAATGTTACGTGCGAAGTAACCCCTCATCACTTCACTTTGACTGAAAATATAGTAAAACAACATGGAGCAATTGCAAAAATGAACCCGCCACTTCGCACTGAAGAAGATCGTTTAGCTATGATTGAAGGTTTAAAGACAGGTGTGATTGATTGCATTGCAACCGATCACGCTCCGCATGATCGTAATTCTAAAGATCTGCCACTTGAAAATGCTGCATTTGGTATTGTTGGTCTTGAAACAATGCTTCCCCTTTCACTTGAATTATATCACAGTGGGCAAATGGGTTTGCTTGATGTGCTCGCAAAATTGACATATAAGCCTGCAGATATAATACACGTACCACGTGGTCGTATACAGAAAAACCTTGCCGCGGACTTAATTTTAGTTGACCTCAATCATGAATGGGAAATTAAAATTGACAACTTTGCTAGTAAATCAAAGAACTCCCCTTTCGATGGGCGCAAAGTAAAAGGACACGTAATACGTACTGTTGTGTCTGGCAAAACTGTATACTCACAGGAG
Source organism: Wolbachia endosymbiont of Oedothorax gibbosus (assembly GCF_936270435.1). Taxonomy (NCBI): domain Bacteria; kingdom Pseudomonadati; phylum Pseudomonadota; class Alphaproteobacteria; order Rickettsiales; family Anaplasmataceae; genus Wolbachia; species Wolbachia endosymbiont of Oedothorax gibbosus. The sequence continues at coordinate 1,149,602 of NZ_OW370567.1, read as the reverse complement.
AGTTAGATTTTTTGGCTTCTTCTAAAAGATCCTTGTCTACCTATCTGTATAAATACGAATAAGTTTTTCAATACTGCTAACAGTAAAATCAGTTACATCGTCAGCTACCTTATCAAGCTTATTGTCTATATATTTTCCTATTTCTTCATTTTTGTATAGAACTAAAGCAGTTATAGCTGCACATGCTGGAATTAAGCCAGTTTGTGCTATAGTAAGTAGTGATAGCCCACCTACAAATATGGACACTAATCCAATAGCTAGATTTATAATTTTACTTTGTGTTGTTTGTTGTGCTGTCTGATTTGTATCTGCTTTCTTTTCTTCAAGAGCATTTGATATTGCTTTTGAGGAAATTTTTACTGCGATTGTTGCAATTGCGATCATAGCTAATCCTATGGCTATTTTTGCTAAGAGAAAAAATGATGGGAACGCCATCGCAAATAATAGTAAGCCAGCTCCTGCAATTAGTAACTTGTGTTTAGGATGAGTTTCACTTGTAAACATAATAACCTCTCTATTTTCTAATACTGAATTGTATCTAATATAAAATACGAAGATAGTCAACATATTTTATGGAAGGGCGCGTTAAAAATTTTTTTCATGTTTTTCTTCGCCGCCTCGTGGTTAAATTTGGAATTTTAGAGAGAGGGTTTAGCTTTACAAGATGTTTTTGAATATCTAGTGATTATCGTAAGATTCTTACAACCATTTTAGTGGGAAGAATTCGTAAAATATGAAAAAATAACTGCCAAAAAATTGGAAACGCTATAACTTTCTTTCCTTTAAATACACTTTTTAAAATATATGCTGCAGCCTTTTGTGGTTCCCATGTAAAGGGAAGCAGTTTATTAGATTTAAGCATATCGGTTTTTACTGGTCCTGGCATTACGGTAATAAATTTTGTAGCGCTATTAGCATATTGAATTTTTAGTGATTCAAAGCAACTTCTTAGTGCTGCTTTGCTTGCACAATATGCAGAAGCATGTGGCGTTGCATGCACAGCAACAAGAGAGGATATTGTCACAAAAGTTGCTGAATGGTTGTAACTAAGCCATTCTTCAATCCAGTTAATAACCCCAAAATAATTAGTTTCAAATGTTTTTCTATGAGTGTCGGTATGAAATTCATTTTCTATCTCACCACATCCTGCATTAAGGAAAAAGAGATTTGGTGTAATATTTTGCCTTTTTAAAAAATCAGACGAATTTCTAATATTTTCGCAATTACCTACATCACACATTACAGGTAAAAAATTACTACCTAATTCTTCTTTTAATTTTTCCAGTTTTTCAGTGTGCCTTGCAATGCCAACCACAAACCATCCATCTTTAATGAGTAATTGTGCTAAACTTTTTCCAATGCCAGACGATGTTCCTGTAATGAGACAAACCTTTCTATCCATGTAGATTTACCTAACATGAGACATGAACTATAACAGCTATTGCCTATTTACACAAGTTAAACTTGCTATAATGTTGGCTAAATAATAAAAAAGGAAAGCTATTTATAATTTTGAATTTTTTTAATTATATAAATTAAAGAAAACTTTAGTATTTGCTTACTTGTGATTTAAAATTCTTATATAATACTTTAAATGAGTTAAAGAGAGAGTTAAGTGCAGAATGCGGTTTTAGTTTTAAAAGATGGCAAGTGCTTTTGGGGAAAATCAGTAGGTAAAAAAGGCAAGTGTATAGGTGAGGTCTGTTTTACCACTGGTATGACCGGTTATCAGCATACTATAACTGATCCTTCTTTTGCTGATCAAATTATAACGTTCACTTTTCCTCATATTGGTAACGTTGGAATAAACCATAAGGATAATGAAGGAAAGAAAATTTTTGCAAGTGGTATGGTTGTACGGGAGCTTTCGCCTGAGTCACACCCTTCTTCATATACTAGTTTAAATGATTGGTTAGAGAAAAATAACGTGGTTGGGATATCAGGAGTTGATACTAGAGCTTTGACGAGACATTTGAGAAAACATGGGTCTCAAAATGGAATGATATGCTCATCGAGTAAGGCGCATGCGTTGGACAAATTGAAGGAATACAAATCTGTAAATGGGATAGAAATAACCAGTAAAGTTAGCTTAAATAACAGTTTTGAAAATAATAGACTAGCGGAGCACTTTGTCATCCAAGTAGCTGACTACTCGGATCCAGCAAAAAATATGTGGATTCCAGTGTCAAGCACTGGAATGATACCAGATAGAGCTATTGACCTTAATGCAAAATATAGGGTTGTAATCGTTGATTTTGGCGTAAAAATCAGTATAGTTTCACGCTTAATAGAACTTGGTTGTACAGTTGAATTAATCAAACCAAGCACAGGTTTTGCTCAAAAAGTGTTGAGTATGAATCCAGATGGTATAGTGCTTTCAAATGGTCCTGGTGATCCGCAAGAAATAGGAGAAAGTGTAGTTTCAGAAATAGACATTATTATAAAATCTAAAATACCAATTTTTGGCATATGCATGGGTCATCAATTACTTGCGATTACTTTGGGAGCAAAGACCATCAAGATGGATATTGGTCACCGAGGGAGTAATCATCCAGTTTATGATGTAATTAGTGGAAAAGTTGAGATCACTAGCCAAAATCATGGTTTCGTTGTTGATTCAGCTTCTCTCCCAAGTAATGTTGAAATTACTCACATTTCTCTATTTGATAATAGTGTGGAGGGAATAATGATGAAGGATTACTCAGTCTTTTCTGTGCAATATCATCCAGAAGAAGCGCCAGGTACGCATGATTCGCATTATTTATTTAGACGTTTTATTGACAATATTGTGTTGTATAAAATGAAATCTGCATGATTTTAATCAGGGTAGGTTTTATTGCTTGATTTTTTAATTTTAGGCGTTTAGTATTAAATACAATAAAAGCTTGAGTTAAGGTACTAAAATAGCGTTCTCTTAACAAATTTTTGTGGAGGAGTGACCGAGTGGTTAAAGGTAACAGACTGTAAATCTGTCCGCGTGAGCGTACGTAGGTTCGAATCCTACCTCCTCCATTGTGCGGGTATAGCTCAATGGTAGAGCTCTAGCCTTCCAAGCTAGTGACGTGGGTTCGATTCCCACTATCCGCTCTTTTTTTGTTGTATTTTTATAAAATCAACATATTATTTATTGATGTATTTGTATTTTAGGTAGAAAAGTTTAAATTATGACAGCAGTAGTGGAAGCATTTGGAAAGCCGCATGTAAATGTGGGAACAATAGGACATGTGGATCATGGGAAGACAACGTTAACAGCGGCGATAACGAAGCATTATGGGAATTTTGTAGCGTATGATCAGATAGATAAGGCACCAGAAGAAAGGAAGAGGGGGATAACGATAGCAACAGCGCATGTTGAGTATCAGACGGAAAAAAGGCATTATGCACACGTTGATTGTCCTGGACACGCTGACTATGTAAAGAACATGATAGTAGGTGCAGCACAGATGGATGCAGCGATATTGGTAGTGTCAGGGGTTGATGGGCCAATGCCACAAACGAGAGAGCATATATTGCTGGCGAAGCAGGTGGGTGTTGGATATATCGTGGTGTATATAAATAAAGCTGATGTTGCTGATGCTGATATGATAGATTTGGTAGAAATGGAAGTGAGGGAATTGCTAAATAAATACGGATTTCCAGGGGATGAAGTGCCTGTGATAGTTGGTTCAGCACTCAAGGCGCTGGAGGATGACAGCAGTGAATATGGAAAGAAATCAATAGACAAATTGATGGAAAAGTTAGATGAATATGTGGCGGTTCCACCAAGGCCTGTGGATTTACCATTTTTATTGCCAATCGAGGATGTATTTTCGATATCGGGGCGAGGAACGGTGGTAACAGGAAGAATAGAAAAGGGGGAGATAAAGACGGGAGAAGAGATAGAAATAATAGGTCTGAAAGCGACGCAAAAGACGATATGCACAGGTGTAGAAATGTTTAAGAAGTTGCTGGATAAGGGGAGTGCAGGACTAAATGTAGGAATATTGCTGAGAGGAACAAAAAGAGAAGAAGTGGAGAGAGGGCAAGTATTAGCAAAACCTGGGACGATAACGCCACATAGAAAGTTTAAGGCGGAGGTTTATATATTAAAGAAAGAAGAAGGAGGAAGGCATACACCATTTTTTGCGAATTACCAGCCACAGTTTTATTTAAGGACGACGGATGTAACTGGGAGCATAAAATTGCTAGATGGGAAGGAGATGGTAATGCCAGGAGATAATGTGAGTGTAGAAGTAGAATTGCAAGTACCGATAGCAATGGATAAGGGATTGCGTTTTGCGATAAGAGAAGGCGGTAGAACTGTTGGTTCTGGTGTTGTTTCTGAAATTTTGGAGTGAGTGTAGTAACTAAGATGAAGCAAGATATATATATTAACATTAAGGCTTTCGATTGTTCTTTATTGGAGGAGTGTGTTCGAAAATTTGTTGATGAATTAAAGCGGTCCAGTGCAAAATTATCTGGTCCGATTGCGTTGCCAAGAAAAGATTCTAAATTTATTGTTAATAGATCTCCTCACGTTGATAAAAAATCTCGTGAACAGTTTGAAATGAGAACTTCTAGGCGTTTGATTGTTTTACATGATCTTACTCCTACTATGATGCAGATGCTTACGGGTTTATCCTTTTCTGCTGGCGTAGAAGTGGATTTAAAAGTCAAGGAAGTTAAGGTTTAGGAGAAGGAAATGAAGAGAATAAATTCGCTGAGGAGAATTGGTTTATTAATGACAAATATTGGTCATACTGCTATATACTCTAATAATGGTCGCGTGGCTGTAACTTTATTACATCTCAGCGAAACTTATATTGTTGATATAAAAGGACAAGATAAATGTGGCTATAATTCAGTCATTTTAGGCACAGGAGATTTTAAAAATATAGCAAAACCTCAGTTGGAATATTTAAAGAAAAAAGGTATAAATAATAAATGTAAGTTATATGAAAGTAGATTAAATGACTTGTCGGGAATAGAATGTGGTAAAAAAGTGGGAATCAATCATTTTGTGGTTGGTCAATATCTTGATATTACAGGTTATTCTATAGGCAAAGGATTTGCTGGTGTGATGAAGCGGCATAACTTCAGTGGGCTTAGGGCATCTCATGGTGTTTCTATTGCTCACAGATCACAAGGTTCTACTGGTCAATGTCAGGATCCTGGTAGAGTATTCAAAGGAAAGAAAATGGCTGGTCATTTAGGTAACAGCAGGATAACTGCGCAAAATATGAAGATATTATCCATTGATCATGAAAATAGTATAATTGCTGTGAAGGGTAACAATGTTCCTGGATTTAAAAATTCTTGTGTTTTTGTAAGAGATGCAGTTAAAAAATCTTTACATAAAGATGTTCCTTTTCCGGTGGGTCTGCTGTTAGATGCAAATGATGATGCTAGTAATTTGGTGAGTTAGTTATGGAATGTAATTTAGTTAATCTATCTAATAATAATGTAGGTACTGCTCAGCTCAATCCTTTGATATTTTCTGCTAAGCAAAAATTGAGTATTTTGCATGATATAGTGAGATGGCAATTAGCGAAGAGAAGAGCTGGTACTCATAAAACAAAAGGTATCAGTGATGTTTCTGGTACAACAGCTAAACCTTATGGTCAAAAACGTACCGGTAGGGCAAGACAAGGGAGCTTGCGATCTCCTCAATTTAGAGGTGGTGGGATTATTTTTGGCCCTGTTGTGAGGAGTCATACTTATTCTCTTAATAAGAAGGTACGCAAATTTGGTTTAAAAATTGCTTTATCTCTAAAGTATTTAAACAATCAAGTAATTATTCTGGATAATTTAAATATTGATGTGAAGAAAACATCTGAAATGTGTGAATGTATTAAAAATTTTAAATTTTCTTCCTTTTTGATAGTTGGTGATTATGAAGATAATTTGTTGCGTGCTGTTAGAAATTTGCATTATGTAGATTTAATCAAACCTATTGGGTTAAATGTCTTCGATATATTGAATCACGAATGTGTGATGTTAACAAAAGATACTTTAAAGCATCTTGAAGGTAGATTGTTATGATTAAATATAATAGTATAATAAAATCTCCTATAATTACAGAAAAGGCCTCTTTTTTGAGGGAGAAGTTTAATAAATATTCTTTGTATGTTTTTGTAAATGTAAATAAGCGTCAAATAAAGTTGGCAATAGAGTCTCTATTTGATGTTAAAATTTCTTCTATAAATGTTGTTAGTATTAAGCCTAAATATAGGCGTTTCAGAGGTGTGATTGGTTGTGAAAAACAGAGAAAGAAAGTTTATTTTTCTTTGATAGATGGTCAAAAATTAGATATAATGAGTGTTTAATATGGGTATGAAGTTTTTTAATCCTGTTACTCCGTCTTCTCGTGGGACTGTGTTAGTAAGTAAAGTTGGTTTATCAAAAGATAAGCCAGAAAAATCTCTTACATGTGGTAAGAAGTCCAGTGGTGGAAGAAATAATTATGGTAGAATTACAACTTATCATAGGGGTGGTGGTCACAAAAAGAAATATAGAGTGATAGATTTTAAGCGTAATAGAAGTGGTCAGGGTATAGTTGAAAAAATAGAGTATGATCCAAATAGAAGTGGGTTTTTAGCGTTAATATCATATAAGGAAGATGATATTAAGTCTTATATATTAGCTCCTCAAGGTATGAAGCCTGGCGATGTTGTTACAGCTGGAAATGATGCTGATATTTTGCCAGGTAATTGTTTGCTACTTAAGTATATACCTGTTGGTTCTTTCGTTCATAATGTTGAGCTGAAGCCAGGTAATGGTGCTGCGATTGCTAGAGCTGCTGGTTGTTATGCACAAATCGTTGGTCGTGATGGCCAATATGTTTTATTGCGACTTAGGTCTGGTCAAATTAGGTTGATTTTATCTTCTTGCAAGGCTACTATTGGTGTAGTATCTAATCCTGATCATAAGAATAGAAAGCTGGGTAAAGCTGGGAGAAGTAGGTGGCTTGGAATTAGACCTACTGTGCGTGGGGTTGCGATGAATCCAGTTGACCATCCTCATGGAGGCGGGGAAGGAAAAACCTCTGGTGGTCGTCATCCTGTTACTCCTTGGGGTGTTGCAACAAAAGGAAAGAAAACTAGAAAGAAAAATAAAGCTAGTAACAAATATATAAAACAATTAAAAGGATAATTTATGAGTAGATCTGCGTGGAAGCCTCCTTTTTGTCATCCTTCTATATTAAAGTCGGTGAATAATGCTTTAAACAAGGGGTTTGTTAACATGCCTATAAAATTTCATTCCAGGGCTTCTGTAATTCTTCCTAATTGTTTGGGTTTAAAGTTTGCTGTTTATAATGGTAAGGATTACATTCCCGTTAATGTTAATGATCAGAATATGATAGGTCATAAGTTTGGTGAATTTTCGCCCACTCGTAAATTTACTGGGCATAGTGGTGATAAAAAGGCGACAAGAAGGTAATTGATATGAAAAACAGAGATGTAATAGTTAAAGCTGGTTCTAGGGTTTTAAAATCAACTCCTCGTAAGTTGAATTTGGTTGCTGGTTTAGTACGTAATAAAAAAGTTTCTTTTGCCACCGTGCAATTAAGATTTTGTGAAAAGAAAGCTGCGGGTCTTATAAGGAAGGTATTAAATTCTGCGATTGCTAATGCTCAAAATTATGGATTGGATATCGATAATTTATATATAAAAGAAATTTTAATAGGTAAGTCTCTTACTTTGCGTAGGGTATGTCCAAAAGCTATGGGTAGAGCTAATAGAGTTAGTAAACGTTATAGTAATATAACTGTAAAATTGGGGGAAATTATATGATTCATAAAAATAGAAAATTAATAAGGAAAGTGCAAAAGTATGGGAAACGTTAATCCTAAAGGATTTAGGTTAAAAATAATTAATACTTGGTCATCTGTTTGGTATGCTGAGAAGGGTTATAAACAAGGGTTGCATCAAGATTTATCTATTCGCAGTTATATAAATGAATCTTTTAAGCATGCTGGTGTTTCTAAAGTAATTATAGAGCGTACGATCGATTTGGTGTCTGTAATAATACATTCTTCTAGACCTGGAGTGATAATAGGTAAGAAAGGCTCAGATATTGAGAAGATGAAGCAAAAAATAGCTGAAAAAGTAAAAAATAATGTGGAAGTGAATGTAGTAGGGGTTAAAAGGTCTGAAATAGATGCAGTTTTAATATCAAGCAGCATTGCACAACAGTTAGAAAAAAGGGTTTCATTTAGAAGAGCGATGAAAAAAGCTATTCAAAGTTGTTTGAGGATGGGTGCTAGAGGTATTAAAGTAAGTTGTTCTGGGCGCCTTGGCGGAGCTGAGATAGCTCGTACTGAATGGTATAAAGAAGGTCGTTTGCCTTTACACACTTTACGTGCTAATATAGATTATGCTTTTTGTGAAGCAAAAACTATATATGGCATCATAGGAGTTAAGGTCTGGGTTTATATTGGTAACTAATTAGGTATATTGAAATGTTTGTTCCCAAAAAAAGTAAATATAAAAAAGTATTTAAAGGACGAATTAAGGGTAATACGAAGGGTGGTAGCACATTATCTTTTGGGGATTATGGCTTAAAAGCTGTAGAAGCAGGTAGGATTCAATCCAAACATATTGAAACCGCAAGGCGTGTAATATCTAGAACATTAAAACGCTCTGGTAAAGTGTGGATAAGAATTTTTCCTGATACCCCTGTTAGTAAAAAGCCGGCAGATGTACGTATGGGTAAGGGAAAAGGTAGTGTTGAATTTTGGGTGTTTAAAGCTAAGCCCGGTAGAATGTTGTTTGAAATTAGCAGTGATGTTCCCATGCATTTAGCAAGATTGGCGCTTGAAAAGGCAACCGCTAAGCTTCCTATGAAGTGTAAATTTGTATCTAATCATAATTAAATGGAGTTGCAATGGATATAGCTGATATTAGGTCAAGATCTTCGCAGGAATTACATGAGATTCTCGTCAATTTGAGAAAGGAGTTTGTTAATTTGGTTTTTCAAAAAAAATTAGGGCAGTGCAACAATATTTCGCGTTTTGGTTTGATAAAAAAGAGCATAGCTCGTATTCTAACTGCATTAAATGAAAGAAAAGGAGAGGAAAAGAATGCCTAAAAAGGTTTTTTGTGGTACTGTAACTAAGGCTAAGAGTGATAAGACTGTAAAGGTTTCGGTATTACAAGTGTATAAGGATGAGCTGTATAAAAAGGTTATAAAAAAATACAAGAAGTATACAGCACATGATGAGAATAATAGTTGTAAAGAAGGGGACAAGGTTTTAATACAAGAACACAAGCCTATTTCTACTACTAAAAAATGGGTTGTTGTTAATAGCTCACATTGAATAGGATATTTATATGATTCAAAAAAATACATTGTTGGAAGTAGCTGATAATTCTGGTGCGCGTGCAGTGCTTTGTATTGGTTTATTGGGTGGTAGAAAATCTGCATCTATAGGTGACACAGTTATTGTATCTACTAAATCTATTACTCCAAGAGGGAAGGTTGAGAAGGGAAAAGTATATAGAGCAGTTGTGGTGAGGGTGAAAAGCCCTATTAGAAAATCTGATGGTTCTGTTATTCGTTTTTCTAGCAATGCTGTGGTTTTGATTAACGATCAAGGTGAACCACTTGGCACTCGGGTGTTTGGTCCGGTAAAAAAGTTATCATCTGGTTCTTTTATGAAGATAATGTCATTAGCTGTTGAGGTTTTATAATGAGTGCTAAAATAAAAAGTGGTGATGACGTTGTAGTTTTAACTGGTAAAGATAAGGGAAAAATTGGTAAGGTAATCAAAGTTATAGCACGTGATGCTAAAAAGAAAATAATTGTTTCTGGAGTGAATGTGCATAAGAGACATACTAAACCAAAAGCTGGTAGTAGTGGTGGTATATTAAATAAAGAGTTGGCTATTGATATATCCAACGTTGCGACATTGGACCCTAAATATAAAACTCCAACTAGAGTGGGGTTTAAGGTTATAGACGGTAGAAAAGTGCGTTTTGCAAAAGTTTCTGGAGAAGTGATAGATTAGGTTGATATGTTTAAAGAATTGTATAAAGATAGCATAGTAAAGTCCTTAAAGGATAAGTTTAATTACGGCAATATAATGCAAGTGCCTAAACTTGTCAAGGTGTGTATCAATATGGGCGTTGGAGATGCTGCTGCAGATAATAAAGCAATAAATGAACCACTTGATAGCCTATATTTGATTGCTGGACAGAAGCCTTTATCAACTTTTGCAAAAAAATCTATTTCTGGCTTCAAGATCAGAAAAGGTGCTACAGTAGGTTGCAAAGTAACTTTGCGTAGAGATAAAATGTATGAGTTTTTAGAAAGATTGATATATATTGCTTTGCCAAGGGAAAAAGATTTTAGAGGATTTAGTGTGAAGCAATTTGACGGTAATGGTAATTTTTCCTTTGGTATAAAGGAACATATCTCGTTTTTAGAAATAGATTATGATAAAATAAGTAAAATTAGAGGTATGGATATTAATATTATAACAAGTGCAGTTAGTGATAAGGAAGCAAAGGAATTATTACTGGCTCTTAAATTTCCTTTTTTTGATTAATTGAGAGAAGAAATATATGGCAAAAAAATCTATGATAGAAAGAAATCTTCGCAGAATAAAGCTGTGCGGTCAATATAAAGAAAAAAGAGAAAAATTGAAATCTATAATAAATAATAAGGATTTATCTATTGGTGAAAGGTTTGCAGCTCAAAATAAGTTAATTAAAAAGTTGCCTAGAAATTCCTCTAAGGTTAGGATTAGAAATAGGTGTGCTTTAACTGGGAGACCAAGAGGAGTGTATAGAAAGTTTGGTTTATGTAGAATTGTTTTGCGTGATTTATGTTCTTTTGGGCAAGTTCCAGGAGTTACAAAGTCTAGTTGGTGAATATAATATAAGGAGTATATTGTGGCGTTATCTGATAGTATTGGTGATTTTTTAACAAGGATACGTAATGCTCAATTAGCAATGCATAGAACAACAAGAGTGTTGTTTTCTAAAGTGAATTCTTCTATACTGGAGATTTTAAAAGATGAAGGGTATATCCTTGATTATGAAAAGCAAGTTGTAGATAATTTACCTTCTTTCATTGTAAAATTGAAGTATTATGAGAAGTCACCTGTAATTAGTGACATAGTTAGGGTGTCAAAGCCTGGTTGTCGTCGTTATTCTAAGTGTAAGGACATTTCTAAAGCATATAACGGTCTTGGTATTTTTATTATATCGACACCCAAAGGAGTGATGACTGATTATAATGCACATAAGTTAAAGGTTGGTGGAGAAGTTTTGTGTCGTGTGTTTTAAGTAATAGGAGAAATTTATGTCTCGTATAGGTGCTGCGCCCATCAATATTCCTGCTGGTGTTTCAGTTGAATATAATAATGGTAGTATGTTAATAAAGAGTGCTAAGGCTGAAAAAGAAGTTAGCTTGATCAGGGATGTTGTGTGTCAGATTATTGATAATCAGCTATTGCTTTCTGTTGATCAAGATAAAGATAATTATGATAAAATAAAGCCTATGTGGGGCACTTATAGGAGTAATATTAATAATATCATTAACGGCATGGTTGATGATTTTTCTGTTGATCTTGAGATAAGCGGTGTTGGGTATAAAGCAGAGTGTGATGGGAAGTATTTGACTTTGTATCTTGGTTATAGCCATAATGTTAAATATAAAGTGCCTAAAGATGTTGAGATTAAGTGCATAAAACCAACTCACTTAGTAGTTAGTGGTATGGATAAGCAGAAGGTCTATATGGTGGCGTCTGATATATGCAAAATTAGAAAATATGATCCTTATAAAGGTAAGGGTGTTGTAATAAAGGGTAAATTTATGTTGCGTAAAGTTGTAAGTAAAAAGAAGTAATTAAGATGAGAAGGTTATATAATTTTTTAAGTAACTATGAAAAAAGGAAGTTGCGTAATAGAGCGAAGCTTGACAAGAGCGCTGAACGTTTGCGTATATCCATATTTAAATCTAATAGGCATTTTTATGTCCAGTTAATTAATGATGTAAAAGGAGTAACTCTCACTTCAGCTTCTACTTTGGATGCTAAAATTAAGGATGTATGTAAAGGGAAAGTCAACGCTGAAACTATAAAACAGGTTTCTTCTTTAATGATTGAGCGCTTATCTGGTTTGAAATTAGAACAAAAGCTAGTATTTGATCGTGGAGCGTATAAATATACAGGATTAGTTTCTCAATTTGCTGAGGCTTTAAGAAGTTCTGGATTTGAATTTTAGAAGGTTTTGAATATGGCTATAAAGAATTTACAAAATAATAATGATTTATCAGAGCTTTTAGTTTCGGTACGAAGAGTAACAACGGTTACCAAAGGTGGCAGAAGATTTTCATTTTCAATTTTGGTTGTTGTTGGCGATGGGAAGGGTAGGGTAGGATGTGGAATAGGTAAGCACGCAGAAGTTGCTGAAGCAAGAGTCAAAGCTGTAAATGCTGCAAAGAAATCGATGATTAGAGTGTACTTGCGTGAAGGTAGAACTTTGCATCATGATATTAAAGCTAAATTTTGTTCTGGTGAAATAGTTTTAAGAACCGCAAAAGCCGGAACAGGTATTATTGCTGGTGGAGCGATTAGGTCAGTTTTTGAGGTGTTAGGTATAAAGGATGTAGTAGCTAAATCTACTAGATCAAATAATCCTCATAACGTTATATGTGCGGTGTTTAAGGCTTTTGATAGTATGTTATCTCCTCGTCAGGTAGCAAGCAAAAGAGGCAAAAAGATTAGCGAGATAGTTGGAAACAGGTAAAGTATGAATAATGCTGTAAAATTAAACTCTATATTTACTAAATTATCTAAGAAAAAGAAGCCTAAGTTGTTGGGTAGAGGTATCGGTTGTGGTAAAGGTAAAACATCCGGTAGAGGGCATAAAGGGCAGAAGGCTAGAAGTGGAGTTTCCATAAATGGTTTTGAGGGTGGACAACAGTCTATATATACTCGTTTGCCTAAAAGAGGTTTTAAGCCTATACGTAGGAACATATACTCTATAATTAATGTTGGCGATATACAGCGCTTAATGGAAGCTAAAAAAATAGTGAAAGACTCTGTTATAGATAAGGAGAGGCTGTATAAATTAGGTTTTATAAAGTCTATTAAGGATAAAATCAAACTTCTTAATAAAGGTAAGTTGAGCGAAAAATTTGTGTTTCATGTTGATTTTGCGTCAGAAGCTGCAAAAAAATCTGTAGCTTCAGTTGGTGGTAGTGTGGAAATACTATCGTAAATCATGAGCAGTAAATCAGCATTTAATAGCTTGGATCCTACGTTGTTATATAAAGGCGATTTATTAAAGCGTATATTTTTTACGCTAATAGCTTTAATTTGCTATCGCTTGGGTACTTATGTGCCTATTCCTGGAATTAATCTTGATGTAATTAATGATATATTTCCCAAAGATGGCTCAGGCGTTTTTGGAGTATTTAATTTATTTTCTGGTGGTGCATTGGCTAGAATGACAATTCTAGCATTGAACGTTATGCCATATATAATGGCTTCTATCATTATTCAGTTACTTTCTTCTGCGATTAAAGGAATGAAGGAAATTAAGAATGATGGAGAGTCAGGCCGTAGAAAGATGAATTCTTATATACGCTATCTGACCATAGTAATTTGTGCATTTCAATCAATTCCAATTTTGATTGGATTGGAAGGGATGAATAGGGAAGGGGTATTGGTTGTAATCGAACCTGGTGTTATGTTTCGTACAATAGGTGTTTTCAGCCTTTTAGGTGGAACTATGCTTTTAATATGGCTTGGTGAAAGAATCAGCGCTAGCGGTATAGGCAATGGTATCTCATTAATCATTTTCACGGGCATAATATCAGAGTTACACAGCGCTTTGTCATCTCTGTTAACGTTAAATAAAAACGGTAGCGTATCGTTATTTATTATCCTTTTTGTTTTGATATTGTTTTTTTTACTGCTACTCTTAATCATTTTTGTAGAGTCTTCTTATAGAAAAGTTATTGTTCAATATCCTAAAAAGCAATTTAAAAGATTACATAATGACGATTTTACTTATATTCCATTGAAGATTAATTTATCTGGTGTAGTACCAACTATTTTTGCTAATGCAATTTTATTGACACCTATTTCAATTGCAAATTTCTATAAGGGGCACGCTTTTTCTGATTTTATTTTGAATTACTTTATGGCAAATAAAGTAGTATATATTGTAGCCTATTTGGCGCTTATAGTATTTTTTAATTTTTTCTATACCAGTTTTATATTTAATCCAGAGGAAAATGCCGATTTTCTTAAAAAAAATGGTGGTTTTATACCTGGTAGAAGGCCTGGGAAACATACTTCTGATTACCTTCAAGATATAGTTTTTAGGTTGACATTCATTGGTTCTGCGTATTTGGTAGTCATATGTACTGTACCTGAAGTTATGAGATATTATTATGATATACCATTTATTTTTGGTGGAACGAGCTTGCTGATTATAGTTAATGTTATTACTGATACTATTATGCAAATACAATCCTATATTTTTTCGAATAGGTACGATAGCTGGATAAAGAAATATGAGTCTAAAACGAGGAAAGTAAGGTGATCATTACGATTTTTGGTCCTCCAGGTTCTGGTAAAGGTACTCAGTCAAGCTTGTTAATAGCAAAATATAATTTAAAATTAATTTCAGTGGGGGATTTATTAAGGAATATTATATCTAGCAGTAGTGAGTTAGGTAAAAAAATAAAGGGTACTGTGGAATCTGGTAATTTAATTCAAGATGAAATTATATGTGAATTATTACGTGACCAGCTTGCATTAGTGGATGATAATTGCTTATTAGATGGTTTTCCGAGAAATTTAAACCAGGCTCATTTTTTAACTCAAGTTTTGCAAGAAAAATATAATAGGGATGTTGATATTGTGATTGAGCTGCAGCTTGACGATAATATTGCAATCGATAGATTAAAAAATCGTCTTGCGTGTTTGGACTGTAAAAGTATATATAGTGTATCTTCTTTTAAGAGTACTACTTGTGCTAAGTGTAAAAGTACGAAGTTAGAGAAAAGAATTGATGATGCTGATATGTCTGCAATTAATAAGAGAATAAGTGAATATCACCTTCAAATGAAAGATTTACGCGAGTATTATAAAGGCAAATTATTAACAATTGACGCTAATTTGAGTGTTGATGAGGTAACGCAAGAGATTGAAAGTAAAATTTCTTGTAATTTGATTTGACTTTGAGTTGTTTTATGGTATAAATTAAGAATTGTTATTAATAAAGTATCGAGGTACCAGTGGCACGTATTGCAGGCATAAATGTTCCAGTGAAGAAATGTATTCCTTTTGCATTAACTTATATATATGGTATAGGTATTACTACTGCGAATATAGTTTGTTCTGCTTGTGAAATTGATAAGCGCAAACGTGTTGCAGAATTACGAGATGAAGATATAGAAAAGATCAGCAATTTCATTAGGCAAAATTATGCTATAGAAGGTGAGCTCAGAAAAGAAGTAGCTATGAACATAAAATCTTTAGTGGAAATGGGGTGCTATAGAGGAGTGAGACATAGAAAAGGTTTACCTGTGAGAGGGCAAAGGACTCATACTAATGCTAAGACTCGTAAAGGTAGATCTCGGTTGCCTATTGCTGGGAAAAAATAAAATTTATTATTATTGTGAGTTTTAATGAAAAAAGTCAAAACGGTTGGTAAGAGTACAAAAGAGTTTATTACTGGTGTTGTTCATATTTGTGCAACTTTTAATAATACTTTTGTAAATGTAACTGATGTTCATGGTAATACGCTATGTCAAACTTCTGTGGGTGCATGTGGTTTTTCAGGTTCGAGAAAATCCACACCTTATGCTGCAGGTAAGGCTGCGGAGGCTGCTGCGAAGAAGGCAATGGAGAGATTTGGTATGAAGGTTGTCTCTGTAATAATTCGTGGTCCTGGCTTTGGTACCGAAGCTGCGGTTAAAGCACTTCAGGGCTGTGGGTTGACTGTGACTTCAATTGCAGATAAAACCGCAATTCCTCATAATGGGTGCAGGTTAAGAAAAAAAAGAAGAGTATAGGATATTTGAAAAGGTTATTTTATGTATTATAATAATGATGTTTCTCTCTGTAGCAATTTAGATAAATTGATTAAACCTAGTTCAGTTAAGGTAATATCAGATGATTCAAGTGAAAAAAGTGATATAGTGCTAGAACCGTTGGAAAGTGGTTTTGCTTTAACATTAGGTAATGCGTTAAGACGTGTAATGTTATCTTCTCTTAAAGGTAGTGCTGTTTATGGAATAAAAATTGAAGGTGTAACTCATGAGTTTACTTCAATTCAAGGGGTGAGAGAAGACGTAACTGATATAGTATTAAATATGGGCATGTTGAGGTGTAAATTAAATGGTGCTTCTAATAAATGCTTAAATTTAAACGCTAAAGGGCCTTGCAAGGTACTGGCTGGGATGATAGAAACTGATGATCAATGCTCTATTGTTAATAAAGATTTATTAATATGTACGCTGGGTCAAAATGTAGAACTTAACATGACCATATATGTGGCTAGCGGAAAAGGTTATCTTCCTATAACTAAGTATAAAGAAAATGAACTTTTGAAGCTTATGAGTGAACAGGATTTAATTGGTTTTATTCCAGTTAATGCTTTGTATAGCCCTGTCAATAGGGTTTCGTACAGGATAGAGAACAGTCGTGTTGGCCAAGTGACTGATAAGGATAAGCTGATATTGTCAATTGAAACTGATGGTACAATCTCTCCGAGTCAAGCTGTTGACTCTGCTGCAAGAATATTACAGGAGCAACTTCAGCCCTTTATTAGTTCTGATGTGAGTTATAAAAAATCGCAGGTTGCTTCGTCTAGTAGTGCTAAAGATTTGGGTTATGACCCTGTCTTATTGCGTAAGGTAGATGAAATGGAATTATCTGTCAGGTCTCATAACTGTCTGAAAAATGAAAACATTACTTATATAGGTGATCTTGTGCAAAAGACAGAAGGTGAAATGTTAAGAACTGCTAATTTTGGCAGAAAGTCTTTGAATGAGATTAAGGCAGTTTTAACTAATTTTGGCTTGTCTTTGGGTATGAATGTGCTAAACTGGCCGCCTAAGGATATAGATGAGTTGGCTAAACAACATACTGATGAAGATTAGGTGATATATGAAACATGGAATAAAAAAACGTAAACTATCTCGTTGCACTGAACATAGATTATCGATGTTAAAGAATCTATCTATCTCGTTAATTAACCATGAGCAGATTGTAACTACTTTACCAAAAGCTAAGGAACTTCGTCCATATGTCGAAAAGTTTATTACAATTGCTAAGAATAAGAATACTTTACATGGTAGAAGACTTTTGCTTTCACGCCTTCATAATAGTAAGTTAGCAGTTGATAAGTTATTAAACGTCTTAGCCAGCCGTTATCAAGATCGTAAAGGTGGGTATTCTAGAATAATAAAATTTAGCACTCGAGAGGGTGATTGCGCTTCAATGGCAGTGATAGAACTGGTTGATAGGGATATTGCGGCAAGAGGCAAAGTTTATAGTAAAAATAGAGAAGGAGGCAAAGTAGTTACACAAAGTTAATATAATTGTTCTTCTTGTGGTAAGTAGGTTACGCTACTTTGTAGGTTACTTTGGCGAGTTATTAGTTTTAGTATATTTAAAACTGAAATGGTATAATGTTATAAAACGCCGTTACCGTTGTAAGTTCGGTGAAATTGACTTAATTGTATCTAAAAAAAAGGAGCTGATTTTTATAGAAGTTAAAACAAGTTTACTTGGAAAAGAAATACCGATATCTCATCTTCAATGTCAGTCTATTATAAATTCTTCTAAGTATTTCTTAAGTAAAAACCTTAGTTTTTTAGATTATTCAGTCAGATATGATTTATATTTTCTTTCCTTAAAGAGAAGACCTGTTTATATAAAAAATGCTTGGATTGAAGAATGAAAGATTTGTAGCTGAATTAATTTAGATTTACTGGATTTAATATGAAAAAGACCCAATACAATAATTTAGTTTCATCTTACGCTAGAGTGCTGTTTTATGTCTCAGGAAGCAGGTTAGGTGTTGTAAGGAAAGAAGTAGAATTTTTGTTGGCTTTTTTTAAGGATCAACGTGATGTTTTTGTGTACCTATCTCATCCTATGATTTCTTTTGCACACAAAAAAGAAGTGATGCTTTCTATAAATGAGCACTTGAGTGAGAATTTAGTAAAATTTATTATGGTTATATTTGCAAATAAACGCTCTAGTTTATTGATCCTTATATTAGAAAAATTCTTAAGTCTTGCAAAAGAAAATGAAAATGAGTTCGAAATTACTATAAAGTCAGCAGAAACTTTAAAGGAATCTGATATAAAAATAATTACTGAATCTTTGAGCTTTCTTGGTAAAATAATAAAAGTAAGTGATGTGGTTGACCCTTCTATACTAGGTGGCTTCGTAGTTAGGTATGGTTTTAATTTGATCGATGCTTCGCTAAAAAGTTACTTAGATAGGTTAGTTGACTTAAGTAAAATGGAAATATTAAAAGTAAGGAATTTTGTATGAAGAACAGTATGAATGTTTCTGAGATAGCAAGTATAATAAGAGAAAAGGTTGAGACGTTTGATAATCCTATAAAGCGGGAAAATATAGGTGAAGTAATTTCAGTAACAGATGGTATCGCATTGGTTTATGGGCTGGAAAAAGCAAAATTCGGTGAAAAGGTATTTTTTGCAAGCGGTGTAGAAGGAATAGTTCTTGATTTAGATCATGATATAGCTGGAATAGTGCTGCTTGGTAATGATCGCGATGTGAAAGAAGGCGATATCGTAAAATGTAGTGGTGATGTTGTGCAAGTGCCTGTAGGGTATGAATTATTAGGGAGAGTTGTAAATGCATTAGGTCAACCTATAGATGGTTGCGGAGAAATTAGAACCAAAAATAGGATGGATATAGAGTCTAAAGCTCCGGGCATTATTGAGCGTAAATCTGTGCATGAACCGCTGCAAACAGGAATTAAAATTATAGACTTGCTAATTCCAATAGGTAGAGGGCAACGTGAATTAATTATTGGCGATAGACAAATTGGTAAAACTACTATTGCGCTTGATACTATTATCAATCAGAAGAAGATTAACGATGAGGTAAACGAAAATCACAAAGTTTACTGTGTTTATGTTGCTATTGGACAAAAAATTTCAACAGTAGCAAAAGTGGTAAATAAGCTGAAAGAAAGCGGAGCATTAGAGTATACAACTGTAGTTGTGGCTAGTGCATCTGACTGCGCGCCTATGCAATTTTTAGCACCCTATGCTGGTTGCACTATTGGGGAATTTTTCCGTGACAATGGAATGCATTGTTTGGTTGTGTATGATGATTTATCTAAGCATGCTGTGGCATATAGGCAGATGTCTTTATTATTGAGACGTCCTCCTGGTCGTGAGGCTTACCCTGGAGATATATTCTACGTACATTCTCGCTTGCTTGAAAGAGCTGCTAAAATGTCTGATGAAAAAGGGCAGGGGTCTTTAACTGCTTTGCCAATCATCGAAACTCAAGCTGGTGATGTATCTGCATATGTGCCAACAAACGTTATTTCAATTACCGATGGACAAATCTTTCTCGAGTCTGAATTATTTTATAAAGGATTTCGCCCTGCAGTGAATATAGGTTTATCAGTTTCGCGAGTTGGTTCTGCTGCACAATTGAAATCTGTAAAAAAAGTTGCTGGTTCTATAAAGCTAAGTTTAGCTCAATATAGAGAATTAGAAGATTTCGCAAAATTTGGCTCTGATCTTGATGCTAGTGTTCAATTATCCTTGAATAAGGGTAAATATCTTGTCGAGTTATTAAAGCAAAAGCAACATTTACCTATGTCAATAGAAGAGCAAGTAGTGCTGATGTATATTTTTTCTAACCTATATAATCAGTTAAGTAAAATACAAATAAGTTACATTAATAAATTTGAACATGATCTTATTAATTATTTTCGTACTGTACACCCTGAGGTTTTAAAAAAGTTGTCAAATGACATGAGTGATGATATAAAAGGTGATATTTTTAACATTGTGAGTAATTTCGTTACTCAATTTAATTGCGTTTAGGTGGTGATTATGGCTTCATCCATTATTAATAAATTTCCTATGACGAGGGAAGGTTTTGAGAATATGCAAGCCGAACTTGAAAAATTAAAGGAAGAAAAACCTTCTGTGATACAGGCTATTTCTGATGCTCGTGATCAAGGTGATTTGTCTGAAAATGCAGAGTATCATGCAGCACGGGAAAAGTTAGGTTTTATTGAAGGCCGTATAATGGAGATAGAAAGTAAGCTCTCACATGCGGAAGTAATAGAAGTAAAAAATTTGTCTGGTGATTCAGTAATGTTTGGTGCAACTGTGACATTAAGCATGTTAAGTGATAATAACGGTGAAGTGGAATATGTTTATAAGGTTGTAGGCGAATATGAAGCTGATGTTTCAAAGCAGTTAATATCTACTAGTTCACCACTCGGGAGTGCCTTAATCGGCAAAAAAGTCGGTGAGTATGTGGAAGTGACAGTGCCAAATGGAGAGAAATTGTATAAAATAGTTAAGATTGAATTTAAGTAAATTATTATGGTACAGGCCACTTATGCTTCAATGAGTCTACCCGGTATTTCTTCTGTGGAAGATGTATTAGAGGATGCTCGTTCCGGTAAGTTATTTATTTTAGTTGATGATGAAAATAGAGAAAATGAAGGTGATTTAATTGTCTTAGCTGAGAAAATAAAGCCAGAGCATATGGCTTTTATGGTTAGGTACGGTACTGGTATTGTATTTTTAGCTATGACAAAGCTTCATATGAATAAACTAAATCTTGAGTTTATGAGGAAGAGCAATGTAGATGAAAAGCTTACTCCTCATACTGCATTTACTACGTCAATTGATGCGCGTTATGGCATTACAACAGGTGTTTCTGCTCATGATAGAACGCATACGATACTTACTGCCATTGATGAAAAGAGTACTAAGGACGATATTATCACTCCAGGACATGTTTTTCCTATTATTGCAAATGATGGTGGGGTTTTAGCACGCAATGGTCATACTGAAGCAAGTGTTGAAATAGCAAAGTTAGTTGGCTTTAGTCATGCAGCTGTAGGGTGTGAATTGGTGAATGATGATGGCTCTATGATGCGCTTACCTCAGTTACTTAAATTTGCTGAACAACATAAAATTAAGTTAACTACCATCGACAAACTTATCAGTTACGTTTAAAAAATTAAACTAGCGTTTATAAATTTGTATAATTTAAGTGTTAAAATATAGAATTCCTATAAATTATACAAGCACAGAATTTTCATGTTTAGAATTGCTAAGTTTTTGACCTTATTGTTCTTTTTTGCATATTATAATAATGCTTACTCTATTAACATTATTAGAGATAGTGAAGTGGAAGCAATAGTGAAAGAGCTAGCGCAACCTTTATTTTCTGCTGCAGGTATTGTGATCATGACCAAATAAAAGTTTTTATAATTAATGACAATTCGATTAATGCTTTTGTAATTAACAATAACAGTATCTTCATTCATTTAGGACTTTACAATATTCGGCTAAACCTTATGTCCTGCTTGGTATATTAGCACATGAGATTGCTCACATATCTGCTGGTCATATATTGCAAATGAGTAGTGCTATGGGTTATTT